>JAEWZA010000028.1 GCA_023395575.1 Bacillota bacterium | reverse complement strand
CTGGTAATCCTACTCATTTTTATCCCCTAGAACTATTGATATTAGCAACTTTCGCTAATAATATTATATCACATTTTAACAGTTTTGGTAATAACTAACTAGAATAAATATTTACTCGTCGGAGCTGTTGCAAATTACTCGCATTTGCGAATTTTTATTACTGTAATACCTAATAAAATAATACCTATTAGGATTCCAATAATAATTCTTATATCAATTGCAATTTGATTTTCTGTACTTGATTCATTTGAGATATCTGAGCTGATAGCTGTCGCATCCTTTGAAACAGCTTTTTCTATATCATTTGATGAACTATAAATGGGAGGCCCGCCAGGCTGTATATCCAAGCGCTGTATATCCAAGCTATCTGAAGTAGCTGATTCTATTGCAGAAATATCAGAAGGCTGAGCATTATTTTCGATTAATGCCTCTTCCTGTTCGGGAACTTTATATTTTATGGTTTTCTGCTTTGCTCTATCCAGCCAATCTGTTAATTTAAATGTAATAGTATATTCAGTACCAGGTATAAAATCTCTAACATAATATGAAGTTATTTCTGATTCCGAAAAGTCTTCAATTACACTTCCATTTTCTACATGACTAATAGTGAGTTTAGTGTGTAACGGCTCTTCTCCAATGAGATTACATTCTACAGCGTAATAGTCATACATTTTTTGAACATCTATACTCCCAATATTAGTATCTTCTTTCACTATTTTATCAGCTGGAAGAAAGCTTGCAATATATAAAGCCAAGATTGAATTATATTCATTAACAGCCTTGTTATATAATGAAATCAATTCATCAGTATCATTTTTTCTTGCCAACTGCTCAACTATTTCATAGCTATTCTTTTTTAAATAAGCTTCTCTTTTTAATGTTTCATCAGAATTTGAATAAAAGTCAGGACTATAACGATAGATATTATATGTGACTTGAAGATTATATTTAGGCTCAAAGTCCTTTCGCTCCCATACCAATGTGTTGCCTTCAAATTTAAAACCTCCCGGGTTAAGCTTTACAATCTGATAAGGCTTTATGTTACCAAGCTTGAAGATAACCTTCGCAGAGCCTATAGTATCCTTCCACATAGCTCCAGTCTCCAGTACATATCCACTATACACATTGCCAATCGAATCATAAGTTGGCATAAAATCATAGGTGTTGCGTATTATAATTCTCTCATCTGCTTCAAAAGGTACAGTGAAAGTAAAAAACTCATTATAGTCTTGCATATTTAAACGTTCTAAAGTATCTCTTTTAATACTCTTTTCACGAGTAACAGGTACTTCTTTTCCTTTTATATAGGTTATAAAATTTCTAACCCTAAGATCTACTGCATTTGTGTTTTCATGCTTTAAACCTAATTGTCCTGGAAAACCCATGTATACGCTTTTTTTCTTACCTGTATTATGAAATACAAATATACACTCAACACTATTTTTTTCTAAATCCACGGTTATTTCTTCCGCTTCCATTATCACATCATTTTCCTGCAATGGAAAAACCCCATCCGGAGTTCTCCCAAGATTAGTATCATCGGCGTAAATAAGTGTACAGTTAAACATAGTCAATACGAGTAATATAACTAATGATGTAACCAATTTTAAGAAAACTCTTATTCTTAAACTATGCATATAACCTCCCATGCCGACTTAGGCACATAATTATAGTGAAACTATCAGTAGAGAACCTCCCTTTGCAGAGGTACATTTCCTTTTTGACGGCAAACTCTATACTATAAACCAATACTAATTTAACAAATATCTTGTGAGCAACCCATTTAGATAACTATTTTTATTATATACTTTATCTTACTGGAGGAATTCCACCTAAATGAATTCCAAGGTTATTGCGAATTTGAATTAGCTGTGAAACTTGCTTATCGCTTAGTTCATTGGCCTTACATATTATATTACCTGTGTACATGAGGACTGTTGCATAATATTCAAGAGATTCAAGCCTGTAATATGCTTCAAATACATCTTTACCCCATGTCAAGGCTCCATGGTTTGCTAGTAGTACCGCATTGTAAGAGTTACAAAAGGGTGCTATTGAATCAGGCACCTCCTGACTGCCCGGTGTAGCATATGGAGCTATGGGTACTGTACCAAGATTAACTATTGCCTCGGGTAATATTGCTCTATCAAGTTGAATTCCAGCTATTGCAAAAGAAGTAGCTACTGGAGGATGAGCATGAGTAACTGCCAATACTGAAGAATTTTCCTTATATACACGCAAATGCATTTTTAGCTCTGATGATGGTTTATTTTTTCCATAAATAACTTCCCCATCAATGTTTACTTTTACAAGCATCTCAGGGGTCATGTAGCCCTTTGACACAAGAGTTGGCGTTGTCCATAAAGTAGTTGGACTAACTTTAACGCTTATGTTACCATCATTTGACGCCACAAAACCCTTCATATACATTCTTTTTCCAATTTCAACTATAGCTTCCTGCGCCTCAGAATCTGTTAAATATTGTAATTCACTCATTTTAGACATTTATAGTATTTCTCCCCATTTTTTATTCCTATATATTAAGAAGCTAAATTTTCATATCAAAGTTTTTTCTCTTACAACTTTCACAGTTAAAAATTGTAGGTGTGGGAAGCTTATCAATGGAAAGTTGGGTTAGAAATAATTGCATAAATTAGTTGGTGAGGCGAAGTATTTTTGCCGTAAAACAGACACGAGGTCTGTTTAAGCACACACTATGAATCATGGATGGTGAATGTGTGCGACGGCTAAAATGCTGAGATGAGCCATTACTAATTCTTGCAATTATTTTGGCAACAAACCATTGATAATTCTCCCGCACCGATAGAATTTTTATTTTTTGCGAAAGTTCATTATCTCTTTTAATGATTCATTATAAGGAGCTCTGGCTATACCATATTCAGTAATTATAGCAGTTATAAACTTCTCATCAGTTACATCAAATGCAGGATTAAAGACTTTAACATTCTCTGGAGCCATTCTTTTCTCATACCACATCTCGGTAACTTCTTCAGACTTACGCTCCTCTATATGAATGTCCTTTCCTGTCTTACAGCTTAAGTCAATTGTTGAAGTTGGTGCACAAACATAAAATGGAATATTATAATTTTTTGCTAATATAGCCACACCTGAAGTACCTATTTTGTTTGCAGTATCTCCATTTGCAGCGACCCTGTCACAACCAACAAAAATGGCCTGTACCCAACCATTCTTCATAACCATTGAAGCCATATTATCACATATAAGTGTTACATCCACACCTGCTTTGCTTAGTTCATAAGCAGTTAATCTTGCACCTTGTAGCAGCGGTCTTGTCTCATCAGCAAACACTTTAAAGTTATAGCCCTTTTCATGTCCAATATATATGGGAGCAAGCGCAGTTCCATATTTTGCAGTTGCAAGTTGGCCTGCATTGCAATGTGTGAGTATTCCTATATTGGGTTCTAACAGTGTAAGTCCATTTTCACCAATAGTTCTGCAAACCCAAATATCCTCTTCTTTTATTTCGTTAGCCTCATTAAGTAAAGCAGCTTTTATATCTTCTATTGCTTTACTTTTATTCCTTTTAACACACTCCTCCATTCTGTCTAAAGCCCAAAAAAGATTAACAGCTGTAGGTCTTGAGGATGCCAAATACTCCTTAAGCTTAACAAATTCAGAGTAAAAACTGTTATAATCAGTGAACATTATGTCTTTCGCTCCCAGATATATCCCGTAAGCAGCAGCAACGCCAATTGCAGGTGCTCCTCTTACCTTTAATTCATATATAGCATCCCAAATTTGTTTTTGAGTTTTTAACTTTATGTAAACAGTTTCTGCAGGTAACAGAGTTTGGTTAATAATTATTAACTCACTATTAGCAGCATCAAGCATAACCGTTTCCATATCGTAGACCTGCTTTGTTTCATCTTTCATTTTATTCTCCATTTTTAGCCCCTACCTTATCTAGGAAATTTGCATTCAACCTCAAGTATTGTGTTAACAAAATTCTCCCCTGAAATATAGCTTTCACGATTACTTATATATTTTTTTGCAATTGATATACAAATACGTTCTGCTCGTATTCTGGCATTTTCATTCTCAATAGAAGTAATATCCTTAACATGTGCCATTCCAACTATACGCCTACAAAGTTCAAGTCCTGCAACTGCAGCGGTGTCCTGTAATACTGTTTTTAAATACCACTCATCAAAGCCAGCAACTTTTGCTAAAACTTCTGTTGCTCCTTCTCTCCAAACCTTAAGGAATTTCACTTTGAACATATCTATTATTTCTGTTATAGTTTTCTCAATCCACGCCTTGAAGTTTCTGCGTTCCTGCTCCTTCTGCACTGTAGCATCAGCATTAGCCCACGCAAATATTAAATTTGCTATTACGTTTCCAACATCGTAGCCTATCGGTCCATAAAAGGCAAACTCAGGGTCTATTACCTTGATTGAATTTTCATTTATAAATATAGAGCCAGTGTGCAAATCACCATGAAGTAAAGCCTGAGCCTTTGTCATGAAATCAAATTTAAGCTTTGAAACCTCCAATTTAAGCTCATCATCTTCATATAGTTCCTTCTTAACCCATTCTAAATTAGGAGGGTAAACATCATTACGGTGCTTATAGTCATTGAAAGGTTCAGTATATACCAAATCCTCTGTTATCTCGCATAGTTCAGGATTTATATATCTTTTTACAAGCTCCTTCTTTTCCAAATGGTTTAAAAATACATCAGTAGTTAAAAGTAATGTGTTTACCATAAATGTGGTTATTTGATCTGCAAAATTGGGAAATACTTTGTGTTGCATTAGTGCTTGCCGCATAATGGTATAGTCAGATAAATCCTCCATAGAGCAGCAATTCATTATATTATCGTATTTATATACTACCGGTACAAGCCCTTGAGCTAATTTCCCTTCAAATTCAAGCAATTCAGCTTCAATTCTGTTACGATCCGTTGAAAGCTTAAAGTCTCTAGAAATTCGCGCTGTATCCCCTGCTTGTTTAATTATTACTGAATTTTTTGAATTTTTGTCCCATACGCGAAAAACATAGTTTAAATTTCCATCCCCTATTTCTTTGCTTTCCAATTCTGCACCAGCATTAAATATGCTTAGTTTTTCCAAAGCATACTCTTTTGCATCAGATGAATCCATCAAAAAATATTTATCAAATCTTGACATAAACATATCCGTCAATGCCATACTTCATAAAATCCATTAAAGTAATGGCATGAACTATCCTCCTATCCATTTTTGATTTCTCAACCTTATTTTCATATTTCGGAAAAGTTTTACTTGTTAATACAAAATCAGCTCAAACCTAGGTTGATAAACATTTAAATTAATTACTTTTTTAAGATTATTCTACCATATATAATCTGTATTTTCAGTAATTATGTCCAAATATTGTATGTCATGTTTGTAGGAGTAAGATATCTTAAAATAGGAGGATATTGGGTAAAAATTTTATATTGAATTAGGCATTAAAAAAATATATAGTATAAGTAAGAGTTGTTGAATTATCACTTGCCATTACAACCACCTTTGCTGTACCCGGTATATTATCTGCCTGAGTTATAGTTACTTTTGCATTAGCATCCTTTGCAGCAGCTGTTACTATGGGAATACTATCCTTAGCATTAAGCCTTACACTATAATAAGTAACGTTACCGTCAAATTTATCTATTGTCTTCCCCATATATTTTAAGCTTTTTAGTTTTGCATCATTACTTACTTTAATCTGGAAATAAATCTTATATGTCATAGTGGTTCTGCCATCTTCTGCTATTACAACAACAGTTGCATTTCCTGGTAATTTATCAGGCTGGGTAATAGTTACTTTTGCTTTAGAAGCATTTGTTTTAGCTGTTACCTTAGGGATATTTTTTGTACCTTCTGGCAGTACCACATTGTATATGCTTACATTCTTTTGAAAACCCTCTACGTTATTACCATTATATTTCAAGCTGCTTAGAGTAGCATCATTACTTTTAGTATCAGCATCACTTACTACCACCTTATCAATTTTATTTGAGTCGTCGACAGCTACCTTTTCAGTTCTCTCAACTATCTTTAATAATAGTGAAGCTGCTTCTGCTCTCGTCAAGGAGCCTTGAGCATTAAATTTTCCGTTTGAACCCACCATAATATTGTTAACATATGCAGTATAAACATAACTTCTCAAATTCTTTGAAATACTATCATAATCAGTAAATGTACTTTTTAGCTTGCTATCATTACTTACCACCGATAAATTCAGTGCTTTTACTAATGCAACTGCCATATCTTCACGCACAGAACTCTTATTTCCATAGAAATACATTTTTCCATCTCCAGATTTATAGCCTGTCAGGTATATCTTCGCTGCCTCAACCGCCTTATAATCCCAATTTGTTACAGGTATGTCTTCAAAGGTTTGATTAGTACTTGTAGTAGTCAAATTGAGAGTCTTAGTCAGCATTGAAGCAAACTGTGAACGTGTTACACTTTCATTTGGTTTAAAGGAATTATCAGAATATCCAGAAATAATTCCTCGATTATTAAGCTCTAATATAGAATTATATGCCCAATGACTTTTGTCAACATCCGTAAATCTGCTATTGTTATCATTACCAGTAGTAAAAGACACAGAAAATGCTTTTAGAATAACCCCCTTATAATCTTTTAAATTGTATACGTATAGCTTGTAGAAAGTATTTTCATTTAATTTGTTTTTAGGCTTTATTACAAGCTTATCGCTGTCACTTGTTTTTATATCAATATCTATTTTTCTGTTTAAGCTGTCAATAATATAAATTTGTGTTTCCTGCTGTGATGATTTGAATGAAATGCCACCTGAGAATTTTAGCGTAATAGATGTGTCAGTACTAACTGAAGTTTGACCTTCATTAGGAG
>JAEWZA010000014.1 GCA_023395575.1 Bacillota bacterium | reverse complement strand
GTATGGGACACCTGAAGAAGTTGCTAACGTAGTTGCTTTTCTTGCTTCAGATGACTCGGCATATGTTACAGGTCAAGTTATAGATATTGACGGTGGTTTGCTAATATAATATTATATTTGTGAATTGTTTGTATTTTTTAAGCTTATTGGCTTGAATTACAATAAATTGCATCATATTGTATTGCATATATATGCAATTATCAACTCTCTTGGAAGGAGGTGAATATATGGTTTTCGAAAAAGTTAAGAAGTTAGTTGTTGAGCAGTTAGGTGTTGAAGAAGACGATATAGCTATGGAATCTTCTTTCATAGATGATCTTGGAGCAGATTCTCTTGATATAGTTGAGTTAATAATGGCTTTAGAAGAAGAGTTTGGCCTTGAGATTCCAGATACTGAAGCTGAGAAGATTACAACAGTAGGTGATGCTGTTGAATACATTACTAAGAACACTTAAAAGTTAGATAAAAAAAGTCCCAAAAGTGGGACTTTTTTTATCTAAATCTCAAATACCAAAACAGATAAAATCGCTCATATAAAATAATTAAAATTTATATATATTAATAAATTACTCAATATGCCCAGTTGAAAGTTGCAGGTGTTAAACTACGGATGAAAGTTGAGTAGCTTATAAGAAACACCTCTGGAAATGGGTACTTTACCAAAACTTATGTGCCTAGAAAGCACATAAGTAGTATTAGTTTGATAACAAAATGAGGTTATCCCTGCAAAGCAGAGATGCTCCATTGAAATATTTACAAAATTTTTGTGCCCAATGCGGGCGTGGAGGTTATTATGAAAAAGCGTGTAGTTATTACTGGTACAGGTGTAGTTTCGTCTTTAGGTATTGGAACAGAACAATTTTGGAATTCAATAAAAGAAGGTAAGAATGGTATAAGTGAAGTAACAAGAATTGATGTATCAAATCTATCAACAAAAGTAGCTGCTGAGATTAAGGATTTTGATGCTACTGAGTTTATGGACAAAAAAGAAGCAAAGAGAATGGACAGATTTAATCAATATGCAATTGCTGCATCAAAATTAGCAATTGAAGATTCTAAGCTGGATTTAGAGGCAGTAAACCTTGAAAGATGTGGTGTAATTGTAGGTTCTGGTATTGGTGGTTTAGAAACATTTGAGGATCAGTATAGTGTTTATATTAATAAAGGACCTGGAAGAATAAGTCCATTCTTTATTCCTATGATGATTGCAAATATGGCATCAGGACAAATAGGTATCAGATTTGGCTTCAAAGGTTTTAATGAATGTGTTGTTACTGCATGTGCAACTGGAAATAATGCAATAGGAGATGCTTTTAAAGTAATTCAGCGAGGAGATGCTGATGTGATGATAACAGGCGGTGCAGAGGCATGTATTACAATAATGGGCTTTGGTGGTTTCTGTTCTATGGGAGCTATGACAAAAAATCCTGATCCAAACACAGCTTCAAGACCTTTTGATAAGGATAGAGATGGATTTGTATGTGGAGAGGGTGCAGGCATACTTTTAATTGAAGAATATGAGCATGCTGTTAAAAGAGGAGCAAATATTATAGCAGAAATAGTTGGATATGGTTGTACTTGTGATGCATATCATATTACAGCACCACATCCTGATGGAGATGGTGGAGTGAGAAGTATGCAAATGAGTATTAACGATGCTGGTATAAAACCAGAGGAAATAGGATATATTAATGCACATGGGACATCAACTCCATTAAATGATCCTTCAGAGGTCAAGGTAGTGAAAAGAGTATTTGGAGAACATGCTAATAAAATTGCAATGAGTTCAACTAAGTCAATGACAGGGCATTTATTGGGTGCTGCGGGAGCTATAGAGGCTATTGTTACAGCAATGGCGCTAAAAGATGGTTTCTTGCCTCCAACAATAAATGTTCAGAACCAAGATCCAGAATGTGATATTGACTGTGTTCCAAATGTAGGCAGAAATGCAGATATCAAGTATGCATTATCAAATGCACTTGGATTTGGTGGACATAATGCTACTTTGTGTTTAAAAAAGTTTGAATAGTATTATTTTATTGCTGATAATGATATAAGAGTATAAAATAAAAAGGTGGGGTTAATACTCCACCTTTTTTATTAAAAACTGCTAGCAGGTAGGTTTATTACTATAGTTTGTATTTTTGATATTGTTAAATGGCTTTAAACAAGCTTGGCACATAAAATTTATAGGAGGTGACTTGGTTCATGTTTCTTTAATGTTATTGAGTAAAGAAGGACATGGACATGATAATGATTAATAGTGGCTCAAATAATTATAGTTTATCCGTACTTGAAGACAGAATAAAGTATAATTTTAAGGACAAAAAAATACTGCAAACAGCTATTACACACAGCTCATATGCAAACGAAAGAAAAGCAAAAAAATTAAATTATAATGAAAGAATTGAATTTCTAGGAGATTCAGTATTAAGTTTAGTGATAAGTGAATATTTGTACAAAATGTATCCTAACCTTCCAGAGGGTGAATTGACTGTAACAAGAGCTAAAATTGTTTGTGAAAATTCTCTTGCAAAATGTGCTACTGATATTGGTTTGGGAACATTTTTACTATTAGGTAAGGGCGAGGAGCTTTCAGGCGGAAGAGTTAAAAGTTCAATTCTTTCAGATGCTTTTGAAGCTTTAATAGGTGCAATATATAATGATGGTGGCTTCGAAACGGCCAAAGTGTTTATTCTAAAATATATGGAAGGTGTTATAAAAAGCTGTGTGGACGGTAAGTTATTTTATGACTACAAAACACAGCTTCAGGAATTAGTTCAACAAAATGGCGAACAACATATATTATATAATGTCATTGATGAAAGCGGACCGGATCATAATAAAACATTTGTTACAGAAGTATGTATAAATGGGGTTATTACAGGAAAAGGTACTGGTCATTCCAAAAAGGAGTCTGAACAAAATGCAGCAAAAGATGCATTGACAAAGATAAAAAATGGCGACAAGGGAGTGTTATATAATTAAAAGGCATATTGTAATTCCTGTTTTTGTACCACACAAAGGATGCCCCTTTGATTGCATATTTTGTAACCAGAAAATAATTAGTGGTCAGACTAAAGATGCAAATGAGGACGAAATTCGAAAAAACATTGAAGCTACATTAAGTACAAGTGGAGATGCTTTTGTGGAGGTGGCTTTTTATGGTGGAAGTTTTACTGGTATTCCTATGGAAGAGCAGGAATGGTACTTAAAAATAGGCTATAGTTATGTAAAGTCAGGAAAGGTTAGTCAGCTAAGGCTTTCAACAAGACCAGACTATATCAGTGAGGAAATTCTTGATTTGCTTTCTAAATATGGAGTTAAGACTATTGAATTGGGAGCTCAAAGCCTTGATGAACAGGTGTTGGCATTATGTCATAGAGGACATAGTATTGAGTCTGTCACACAAGCAGCAAAAATGATAAAAGCAAGGGGATTTTCACTTGGAATTCAAACTATGGTTGGTCTGCCTGAGGACTCGAAGGAGAAGGCTATAATTACAGCAAATAGAGTTGTAAAACTAGCTCCTGATATTGTTCGAATATATCCAACACTTGTTATAAAAAATACTTATCTTCAAAAAATGTATTCAGAAGGCAAATATAAACCTCTTACAGTTGAGGAAGCAGTTGATATATGTGCAGAGCTGTTGGAAATATATCAACAAAATAATATAAATGTAATTCGAATTGGACTTCAGCCTACTGAAAGTATAAACAATAACGGGGAAGTTGAGGCAGGACCTTTTCATCCAGCATTTAGACAATTAGTTGAATCAAGACTTTTGTTAAATAAAATAATTAAATATATTGAAGAAAACAATTATGAAAAATTATCTGATATAGTTATTGAATGCAACGTTAGACAAGTGTCAAATATAATTGGACAAAAAAGAACAAATATAATTTTTTTAAAGAATAAATTTAATTATAGAAATGTAATTGTAAAAGTAAATAATGATATAGAGCATTTTCAAATACTAAAAATATAGGCATTTTAATAAAATATTTTAAAAATTTATATGTAAAAAGAAGGTATTTGAAGGAATTTATAGAATACTTATATAAATGTTATATATTTGCAAAAAAAATTTTTAATTAAAGCATTTTAGGAGGATATATTTATGGAGGTACTAAAAGTTTCAGCTAATTCACAGCCCAAATCTGTTGCTGGAGCATTAGCCGCTGTCTTGAGAGATAATAATTATGCTGAAATCCAGGCAGTAGGAGCAGGAGCAGTAAATCAAGCGGTTAAAGCTATTGCAATTACTAGAGGTTTTGTTGCTCCTAATGGGATAGATCTTGTGACTGTTCCGGCTTTTGCAGAGGTTGTTATTGATGGAGAAGAAAGAACTGCTATCAAATTCTACATACAACCTAGATAATTCAATTTCTTAAAATAAGGCTCGCCTAATTGGTGAGCCTTAAAATTATGTGTAAAATTTCAACTTAATTGTGATAAAATAGACAAAAAATATATAATTATAAATTTAAAAATAAATATTATTGTACTAAAGAGGGCTTTGATATATGAAAATGAGCTTAAAAGTTCATATTGATGATTTAAAAAACGGAATGATTCTCGGAGAAGATGTTTATTGTAATGAAAATTTACTCCTTTCAAAAGGAATGATAATAAAGCAATGTTATGTAAAAAAGCTGATATCAAGGGGGATATCAGAGGTTGCAATTTTAGCAGATAAAACATATTATGATGATATTTTTTTAAATCCAGTTGAAAAGTTTTATGTAGAGACATATGAGGCTTTGACAAAAGTAATTGAAAGAATCAAGGAAACCGACAAAATAGAAATATCTAGAGTTTTTCCAATAGTTGAGAACATATTGGAGGCTGTTTTTTCAAGTCAAAATTCAGTTTTATCGCTTACAGGCTTTAGAGGAGAGGGAGATTATTTCCTTTTACATGCATTAGATGTTTGTATATACAGTCTTATAGCAGCAAAGATTATGGGATTAAGCTATGAAGATGTAGTGATACTTGGTATTGGAGCTCTTCTACATGATATTGGAAAAATTAAAATATCCGACAGTATAATCAATAAAGTAGGAAAATTGACCGATAATGAGTTTGATGAAGTTAAAAAACATTCTGAATATGGATATCAAATTTTACTAAAATCACCTCAAATTAATTCTGATATAGAAAATGTAATTTTGCAACACCATGAACGCTGTGATGGTAGTGGATATCCAAAACAGTTGAAGGAGAAAGATATACATACACTGTCGAAAGTAGTTGCAATTGCTGACATATATGATGCGTTGACATCAGATAGGGTATATCAAAAGAAGGTTCTGCCTCATGAAGCAGCAGAATATCTGCTTTGTATATCAAATACATTGATAGATGCCAATATTGCAAAAGTATTTATTGATAATGTAGCTATTTATCCCAAAGGATGTCAGGTGCTTCTTAGTAACAATCAAGTTGCTTTTGTTATTGATTCTAACCCTAAAATGCCTTTGAGGCCAGTATTGAAGATTATGACAGATAAATTTAGAAATCCTTTGCCCGTTCCATATGAATTTAGTTTGCAGGAAAATTCTCATGTATTAATTAAACAAATTTGCTGCTAATACTGGATAATGACAATTACAGCTCCAAGTGTTTTTGAGGTCTAACCTACTCTATATTGGTTTTGGAACGCTATGATCCATTGACGGTGAATGTGGAAAGGCGGCAAAGTTAGTTCGAATACTTTTCATGTGAGAAAGTTAAGGTAATTAACTTTCCCAGCTGAAAAGTGATTAAAGCACTAGTACATAACAAGCGGAACTTGCCCTTTCATAGCCATTTGGAGCCTTCTTTCAACCTCAAACCAATTTATTAGGCGCCACCAGGACTCAATATATTTCTTTCGTTCATTCTGATAATCCAGATAATAAGCATGTTCCCAAACATCACAAACCAATATAGGTATTGCGCTCCATTGGGTCAAGTCTTGATGTTTACCTGCCTGAAGGATTTCTAATCGCATCCATGCGGGCTGCCAAGCAAGTATTCCCCAGCCAGAAGCTTCAACCTTTTCGGTAGCGTTTTTAAATTGTTCTTTAAAGGAATTATAGCTTCCAAAGTAATTATTAATTTGAGTAAGTGTTTGGATACCCGGTTGTCCTGTCATACCTATAGGAGACATAATTGTCCAATAAATACTGTGAAGAATATGACCGGAACCATTAAAAGCAATTTCATTTTCCCAGTATTTAATAAATTCATAGTTGTTTTGATTACGAGACTCTTGAAGCTTTATTTCAGCTTTGTTAAGACCATCAACATATGCTTTGTGGTGCTTATCATGATGTAGCTTCAAAGTTGTCTGGCTTATTACAGGTTCTAATCCATCGTATGAGTAGGGTAATGGCGGTAACTGATGCTTACCTATTGGAATCATAATAACCTCCCACGCCTCATTGGGCACATAATTATTTTACAAGCTTTATTTTCGAGTGAGCAACCTTTAATACAACCTTAGGCAAAAAATATATTAGACTACTGTAAAAGTGAGTACATGTCAGTACGGATAGCCACCATAATGCAAAGGGTAACCTCCATAATAGTGTGGACGTCTTCTGCGAAGAAGTTCTCTTAAAAGCAAAATGCTAATTACATCTCTTCTGAAGCGTCGCCTACTGCCAGACCCAAAATGCCCAAATTGTCTATTTTCAGTATCGTGTTCATCCTCCTGATATTCAGCATCCACAAATGAGCCAACAGAATTGTCGATTTCATCAACTATTTCCTCTAGTTGCTTGCGTGAAGGGTTATACATTGTTCCATACATTTTGTTAAGCATATCACAATGACGGTTAACTTCAGGATAAATAATATAGTAGCATTTAGGGAACATAGATTCCAATTGGTCCTGTGGCATTTCAAACATTGGAGAATACTCTGAGGGAACATCCATCATTTGCATAAATGGAATATAAAAATTTGGCATAAAGCTTACCTCCTAATAATACTTTGTCTCTAAAATACAGGCTTTAATTTGTGCTTATATATTAGCAGACACTATAATTATATGAATTTTATAGGATAGTAGTTACTAATTATAAATATTATGTAAAGATTTTTTGTTGGTACTCAAGCTCCTAAGGATTTGTTGGCAACAACCCAAATTACACTTAATAAATGTTTGTCTTTCTGGATTATTATATAGAAGTATAGAGATTAAAAAGAGGGAAATAGTTATAATAGATTATAGATACTGATAAGTATCACGCGATTTGGTAGAATATAAATAATATATAGATTAATAAATGGAGGGTATTCTTATGAGTGAAGATAAATTACTTGAAGAGGTTATGCTGGATAAAAAGATTTGGGCGGTTATTGGTGCTAATCAAGACCCTGAGAAGTTTGGTAACAAGATTTACCATAAATTAAAAACACGAGGTTATGAGGTTTATGCTGTAAATCCTATGTATGACAGTATTGACGGGGATAAATGCTATAAAGACCTTTCTTCACTTCCTGTAATTCCAGAGGTAATTGATATGGTTGTATCTCCTAAAAGAGGTCGAGCGTTTATTGATGAAGCAGCGAAACTAGGCATTAGGTATATATGGCTTCAACCTGGCACACATGATGAAGAATTACTCAAACAGATTAATGGATATGGACTGCAAAGTGTTCAAGCATGTGTACTTGTAGGATTAATATCTACTAGCTTTTAATGTAACAGTATAATTTGAAGTGTTTATCGACGCAGTAAATGATTTAATGTATAATTTTAACTATAATTTTGTGCTTAAAGTAGGAGAGAGCCATTTATATGACAAATCAAAAGCTATATGATGCAATATTTACAAGAAAGTCAGTAAGAAAATATGATATGATGCCACTATCTGAGGAGGTTATGGGGGAAATAAAAAACTATGCTGACAATCTTATGCCCCTAGATGATGGTATTAGATATTCAATATCATATTTGAGTGAGGTTGATTCAAAATTATTAATACCAGCCAAAGTTGCACCCCATTACATTTGTATATACTCAGAAAAAAAGGATGGGTATTTAATGAATGCAGGTTTTCTGTTGCAACAGATTGACTTGTATTTATCTGCAAAGGGTATTGGAAGCTGTTGGTTAGGTATTTTTAAACCCAAAAAAGAGGTTGATACTCAAAATGGTTTAGAATTTGTTATTTTGCTTGCTTTTGGAAATCCAAAAGAAGCTGTTCATAGAAAAAATACTTCTGAATTTTCACGAAAAAGTTTTTTAGAAATAAGTTCAATAAAGGGTGCGGAAAAATTGCTGGAACCGGTAAGACTTGCCCCTTCAGCTACCAACAGTCAGCCTTGGTTTTTTAGTGGTGATTTAAAAGAAATTGTTGTTAGTCGTCAAAAATTATCAAAACTTAAAGCTCAATTTTTAGGTAGATTTAATCAAATAGATACTGGAATTGCATTATACCATTTATGGCTGTCACTTGAACATGAAGGAAAAACTGTAGCCTTTGATCATAATAATGCTGATGCACCTGAAGGTTATGAATTTATGGTAAAGGTTATTGCTAAAGAAAAATAAACCTAATATAGAACATTTCTTTGTAACTACCGTATAATTAATAAATAGCACAAACTTCTTTATTTGAAACCGACTTTTGGATTGAAATTATAACGAGGCAAGAAAATTGGTTTTTAGCGGTGTATAAAATCGAAAAATTTTATCTTGAAGCTAGGCGTTATAAATGGTATTGATATTCTTCCAATCAAACACAAAGTGTGCTAGACTATTAAAGGTCTATAAAGATTAGTTGTAATTTGATTTTTATTATAATTTGGGGTGTGTAATGTATCTTAAAAGATTAGAAATACAAGGTTTTAAATCATTTGCAAACAAGATATCCTTAGACTTTTCATCGGGAATTACAGCTGTTGTAGGTCCCAATGGAAGCGGAAAAAGTAATATAGGTGATGCTGTTAGGTGGGTGCTTGGTGAGCAAAGTGCAAAGACACTCAGAGGAAGCAAAATGGAGGATGTTATTTTTGCTGGTACTGAGAGCAGAAAACCTGTGGGCTTTGCAGAAGTATCCCTTACTATTGACAATTCAGATAATTATCTGCCTGTAACATATAGTGAAGTAACTGTGACCAGAAGAGTTTATCGCTCAGGAGAGAGTGAGTATTATATAAATAAAACCTCCTGCCGTCTCAAAGACATTTATGAGCTTCTATTAGATACCGGTATAGGCAGGGATGGGTATTCTATAATTGGACAGGGTAGAGTTGATGAGATTTTAAGCTCAAAGTCTGAGGACAGAAGACATATTTTTGAAGAAGCATCTGGTATAATGAAGTACAAGGTCAGAAAGCAAGAAGCTGAAAGAAAATTGGATTTAACAGAGCAAAATCTTATTCGTATTAAGGATATTATCAATGAGCTTGAGTCTCAGATAGAACCCCTACGAGAGCAATCAGAGGCAGCTAAAAAATATTTATCATTGAGAGAAGCACTAAAGGAATTGGAAATCAATGTTTATTTAGACAGTATTGATAAGCTTAAAGAAAAAATTAAAGAATATGAAGTGCAGTTTAAAGATATAAAGGACAATATTGATGCTGAAGAAAGAAGATTGCGCAATATAACAATTCAAAATCAGCAAAAGAATGAGTTGCTAAAGGATTTGGAAGTAAAAGTAAATGAAGCAAGGGATAGTTTTTATATTATTGAAGCCAACCTTGAAAAGAGTAGTTCTGAGATAAACTTGAAAAAAGAAAAAATAAGCAGTTTAAACCAGAATATACAGAGACTTGATGAAGAGATTACAGAGCTTGATTCCAAAACTGAACAATTAGTAAAAGAGGAAAAGAGCAGACTTAGTAAAATAGAGTATTTAAATGGACAGCATAAAGAATTTTCAAATAAACTTGAAAAATATCAAGCTGAGCTAGATGCGATACTCTCAACCTTGAGTGAAAGTGAACGCGAAATTGAGATGCTTAAGTCTGGAATAATGGACAAGCTGGATATTCAATCAGACAAAAGAACTCAGATAAATAATATTAAAAACCATATTGAGAATATAAAGAAAAGACAAAATTCTATTGGCACAGAGATTTACACTCTCAAGGTGGAAAAAGATAAAGAAAATATGAAAAAAGAGGACTTATCTGAGAGTATACGAAATTCTGCTAATCTTATAAAGCATGAAAAGGAAAAGATTGCAGAGCTTAGTACGGAAAAAAATGAGCTTCAGGCGACGCTTATTGACTTGGAAAAACAGCAAGGAACTGTAAAAACAGATATTCAAGTAAAGTCCTCAAGACATCGTCTGCTTAAAGACATGGAAAAAAGCATGGAAGGCTATAGTCGAAGTGTAAAAGAGATAATGAATGCCTGCAAAGCATCTTCTGATTTTGGAAAGGGTATTCATGGTACAGTTGCACAGCTTTTCAGCGTTGATAAAAAATTTGAAACAGCCATCGAAATGACTTTAGGTGGTGCAACTCAAAATATTGTTGCTTCTTCAGAAGATGATGCAAAAAAAGCTATAGACTTTTTGAAAAGAAACAAATTGGGCAGGGCGACTTTTTTACCTATAACATCAGTACGGGGAAAGCGTTTAGATGATAATACAATTAGCAAGCTAAAGGAATATAGTGGTTTTTGTGGTATTGCTTCAGATTTGGTAAGCTGTGATGAAAAATATAGAGGTATCGCATTAAACCTATTAGGCAAGGTTGCTGTAGTTGAAAACATTGATGCAGGTATTAATATTGCAAGAAAGTTTAGTTATTCCTTTAGAATAGTTACTCTTGAAGGAGATATATTAAGCACAAGTGGTTCAATGTCAGGTGGTAGCAATGACCATAAAGGTTCGGGTATTTTGGGCAGAAACAGAGAAATTCTTGAGCTAGAGGAAACAATTGAGAGCTTGAAGAAAAAAGATATAACATTAGGTGTAAAAACTTCTGAAGTTAGAAGTATGCTTGCTGAAATAGATACAGAATTAAATGAGGAAAATAAAAAATTAAGAGATAATGAGTTAGTAATAACAAGGGATGAGAATCATTTGAGCATGATTGAAGACAATATTGTCAAGATTGATGCAAAAATTGGAATGCTCAAGGATGAAAAATCCCAAATGCTACAACAAGAGCAGGATACAATAAAAGAACAAGAAAAATATGAGCAAGAGCTTGAAACTATTGAAAAGGATATAGTTGAAACAAAAGCAATAATTGCAGAGCATCAAGAGAAGTTTAAAGCCGACCAAACGGTCAGAGATGGTTTGCATGATGATATTACGGATTTCAAAATATCTGTAAACTCAATAGCTGAGAGTTTGCAAAGTGTCAATGAGCATATAGAAAGAATTGCCATAGATAAAGATACAATGCAGAAAAGTAAAAATAGAAAGGAATCGGAGAAGCTAAAAGCTAATAATGAGATTGAAGCCTTGAAACAAGAAATTGAAGGGCTTGAGAGTACAATTAAAAAATTACAAACTGAAAGAACAGGCAAAACTATTGAAATAGACAGACTTGTTGAAGAGAAAAAGGTTCTTGAGGAAGAATCCTCAGACTTTATTGACAAGCTTAATGAAGCAAATAAGACAATTCATTTGCTTCAAGAGGAGTATAACAGGGTTGATGTAAAAAACACCAAGGCTGAAGCAGAGATGAAAGCTATTCAGGATAGAATGTGGGATGAATATGAACTTACTTATTCAAATGCTGCAGAGCTTAAAAAAGAAATTCAAAGCATTCCTCAAGCACAGAGGACAATTAATGATTATAGAGCTCAGATAAAAATGCTGGGACCTGTTAATGTATCAGCTATTGATGACTACATTAAGACTAAAGAGAGATACGAGTTTATGTCAGTTCAGCAAGATGACATGGAACAGGCTAAGGAAAAGCTACACAAGATAATACATGAAATGGTACAAGTAATGAAAAAACAATTTGTTGACCAGTTCAAAATTATAAATGAAAACTTTGGTATAGTGTATAGAGAGCTATTTGGCGGCGGTCATGCTGAATTAATTATATGTGACATGGATAATGTCCTTGAAAGTGGTATAGATATTGAGGTTCAGCCGCCAGGTAAAAAGCTTCAGAATATGATGTTGCTCTCAGGTGGAGAGCGTGCCTTTACAGCTATTGCATTGCTTTTTGCTATACTTAGAATGAAGCCAACACCCTTTTGTCTGCTCGATGAAATTGAAGCAGCACTTGACGATGCAAATGTATACAGATTTGGGGAATACTTAAAGAAATTTTCCGAAAATACACAGTTTATTATGGTTACTCATCGTAAGGGTACTATGGAGGCAGCAAACGCAATGTATGGTGTAACAATGCAGGAACATGGTATATCCAACGTAGTATCAATGAAAATGGGGGAAGTTGCAGTTTAATAATTGAGTATAATAAATACAACTAATTTTGGAGGATAAATATGGGTTTTTTTGATAAGTTAAAAGATGGATTAATGAAAACAAGAAAAAGTATCACAGAAAAGATAGATCAAGTACTTGTTTCATTCGGTAAGGTTGATGAGGAATTATTTGATGAGCTTGAGGAAATTCTAATAACATCTGATATTGGTATTGACACCACGCTGAAGATAATCGCAAGCTTAAAGGAAAAGGTTCGTGAAAGAAAAATTATTGACGCAATGAAGGTAAAAGATTTATTAAAGGAAGAGCTTAAGGAAATACTAGAGTCTGAAGACAATAGCCTAAAACTAGATACTAAGCCATCAGTTATTATAGTAATTGGTGTAAATGGAGTTGGAAAGACTACTTCAATAGGCAAGATAGCAAACTATTATAAGAGTCAAGGAAAAAAAGTACTGCTTGCTGCAGGTGATACCTTCAGAGCGGCAGCAATAGATCAATTAGAAATATGGGCAGATAGAGTTGGTGTAGAAATAATTGAACAGAAGGAAGGTTCAGACCCTGCTGCCGTTGTGTTTGATGCTGCACAGGCTGCGAAGTCAAGAAAAGCTGATTTGCTTATTTGTGATACAGCAGGTAGATTGCATACAAAGAAAAATCTTATGGAAGAACTAAAAAAAGTTTCAAGAGTTTTGGATAGAGAGTTGCCAGGAGCAGACAGGGAAACATTGCTGGTACTAGATGCAACTACAGGTCAAAACGCTATTTCACAAGCAAAAACCTTTAGAGAAACAGCTGATATTACAGGTATCGTGCTTACTAAGCTCGATGGTACAGCAAAAGGTGGAATTGTAATTGCAATAAAATCAGAACTTGATATACCTGTAAAGCTAATTGGTGTGGGAGAGCAGATAGATGATTTGCAGAAATTCAATGCGACAGAGTTTGTAGAAGCATTATTTTCATAGAGTCAATTGCTATCGGCTGAAAGCCTCCTTAAGCAAAACCCTAAAACCCAAACCGCTGAAACCTTAAAATAAACGCTTGAAAGCACATGTTCGCCTGGAAGGCGAAGGTTTCAACCGTAATTGACTTTATGACTAAGCATCCTGCAGTAAAGATAGCAGACAAGGAAATAATCTTGTCTATGAATAGAATTTAACATATAAATCAACTTTCTCGGTGCGGAAGAATTATCAATGGTTTGCTGAATAAGAAAACGAACTTGTTTAATAGAAATTATTTAACTTTTCATTTGATAAGCTCTTCCATAACTAAAATTTTTATCCGAAAGTTGTACATTTTATATGTGAAATACATTTAGTTAATGAAGGGAGATAAGAAATGGTATATGATTATTACAAAGAAAAAGAGAAAAAACAATCTAAGGGCAAAATAGCAATATTGGTGATAGCTGTAATTGCCATTATCGGCATTATAGCAGGAAGCTCAATATATATGGAGCTTATACAGCTAAAGGAGTTGAATCAGCAGGCAGATTATACCACAGTTTTTACTAAAAATCTGCTGTACAAGGTGATATTCTTTTTTGCAAGCTTTATAGTTATTTCATTATTAATTTTTATAACTAATGTTGCAATAATTAAAAATTTAAGAAAGTACTTTACCAATAACAATTTAGAGCTGAGGAATTTAATCAATGTTCCAGTAGCTCTCATTATTGGAGTAATAGGTTCATTTTTGGTTAAAAATTTCTTTTACAACAAGGCATTACTATTTTTAAATTCTATTGATTTCGGAAGAGTAGACCCACAGTTTGGACAAGATATTGGTTACTATATGTTTCAAAGACCATTTTACATGTCACTGTTTAGTTTTATATCAAATTTGTGGTTGTTTATAGTTATTTATTCAGTTATTTACTATGCAATGGTAATATTTGCAGCCTTGGGTGAAACTTTTAACCTGAAGGAATTCAAGGATAAAACAATACTTAGACATAACTTGATTAATGTTGCTATATTCTTTGTACTTAAAACTATCTCTTACAAATTTCAGAGAGAGGATCTATTGTTCTCTGCTTTCACAGACACAGGTATCAGTGGTGCAGGCTATTCTAATACAAATATATGGATTCGGTTTTATACAGTTGCGCCTGTAATAGTTTTAGCTATTGTTATTTTGGCAGGCTTTTTTATGTGGAGGGGTAAGCTAAAGAAGGCTGCCATCTCAATAGCCATATATCCAGCTCTTTTCATATTAGTATCAATAATTTCTGTCTTAGTTCAGACCGTTATAGTTAAGCCTAATGAATTTGAGTATGAGAAGGATTATTTGCAGCATAATATGCTTGAAACAAGAGCTGCATATGGTCTTGATAAAATAAAAACATATGATTTTAAAACAATTGAGGACTTAACACCAGAAATAATTGAGAGAAATAGAAATACAATTGACAATATCAGAGTAGTTGATTATGCACCAACACTTGAAAGTAATAAACAGCTTCAAAGTAATACTAATTTTTACACCTTTAGTACAGGTGATATTCTTAACTATACAATTAAGGGTAAGGAAATTCCTGTGCTTATTTCAGCAAGAGAAATAAACACATCTAAGCTTCAAAACCAAAATTTTGTAAATAGAACCTTCAAATATACTCATGGCTATGGTGTAGTTGTAAATCCTATAAACACAACAACAGACCAAGGTCAAGTTGAGTTTTTGGTGAGTGGTCTTAAAATGGATACAGTAGATAAAACAACTCTTAATATAAAAGAACCACGTATATACTATGGTGAGCTTACAAACAATTATGTCATAGTTAGTTCAAAAGAAGCTGGGAAAGGAGCTGAAATTGATTATGATGGAACAACGGCAACATACTTTAATCCTACCAACACAGAAGATGGCAAGGATGCAAAGAAAATAAAACTAAACCTGTTTAATAGAGTATTATTTGCATCTAAATATATGGATGCAAACTTACTGGTATCAAGTAATATTTCATCTGATTCACAAATACTGTTAAATAGAAATGTAGTTGAAAGAGCGCAGAAGGGTGTACCTTTCTTAAAGGTTGATTCAGACCCTGCTTTGACAATTACTTCAGATGGAAGGCTTAAATGGGTTTTAGATGCATATACAGTTTCAAGTAATTATCCATATGCTCAAAATTTCTATACAGATAGTAATGAAGCCGATTTAAGAGCTCTTAATGGTATGAACTATAT
>JAEWZA010000252.1 GCA_023395575.1 Bacillota bacterium | reverse complement strand
GGCGAGCTAATGGACTAACATACTCTTTGTATACTTGAGGAAATTTTTCTCGAATAAATCTATCATTGCTATACTTAGAATGAGGCTCATCTTGCTGCCAAGCACTTGGTAATTGCCAAAACCAAATGCCTTTTGAGCCATGAATTATTGAGGTATAGGTTTGAAACCATAACCAATTAGCATTACGGATAGACGTATCAGAATGAAATACAGATTTCCAAGTAAGTAATGTATCTAAAATTGATGTATCTACAGCATTTTTTTCAACATAATACCAGTCAGCAGCTATTTCTATCAAATCATGCACCTCATTAACATGAGTATATGCCCAGTCTATGGTTTTAAAATTTCCCAAATAATGAGTTTTCTTTTCGTTATTAATAAAATTATTAATGTAATCTTGCTCATACCAAAAAGAACGGAAAGGGCAATATGAACCATCAAAAAATACATCCGGCATATTATTCCCCATTATTGAAGGATGAATATACAGCCAAGGTTGACAGCCAAGGTTATTTATTGGGTCTATAGTATTAATTTCAATAACACTATCAAAAATTGCTCTACCATGATTTGCTTCACAAACTATTAATTTATGATTATTTAAAGCAAGAGAATCTCTAAGATTCTTGAAATGTCCTATTGCTTTAGACACATTCTGAGGAGGAACTTCTGTATATGTATAAAATGAATCGCAGTCCCATTTTTCATAAAAAAGATCTGTAGAGTTAAATGGATGTTGATATGAAGCTTCCTCTGTCATATAATATCCCCAAATTACGTCTTTTAAATTTGGGTCAGAATAAACTTCTCTTATCAGTCTATCATAGTTTGGTCTTGCGGTACAATTTGAAGTGTCGGGATAAGGGCTAAAATCATAAATATTTGTATCATTTTCTACTATATCAGGATATGCATAATAAGGATATAATCCTTGATTAAAAATTGTGTCTGGTTTATAGAAATAATTCATGCATGGTATTAACTGCATATTATTATTCTTATATAACTCCAATAATTTTCTTATAAATAATGGTCTGGATGAATATATATTAGGAGCATAATTGACAGCAATATTAAATCCATCTTCACTAAGAACATTTAATTGGCTTGTTGGACAATTCAAACCATTTATAAGTTTATACGGTTCTGTATATGGCTGATAATTAGTATCGCAACAATTATTGATATTTGTTAAAAACTCAGGAGAATAAATACCTATTTTAAAATCATTTTTAGGATTATTGCTATTTTGACAAAAGATTTTGTTTACATTTGAGATGAATAAAATAACTAAAATTAATAATAACTTTTTCATAATATTAAGGCTTTATTGTTTAATGATTTTCTTATTGCCTACTATTGAATTTTCTTTGTCTAAAACTTTTAGAATATAAACTCCTGTTTTAAGGCGATTAATATCTAAAATTGTTTCATCGTTGTTTATTCTTCTTCTCAATATTTCTTTTCCCATAATATCATAAAAAGACAAAATCCCACCTTCTAATTGCTTTGTGGAGATAGTGATATTATCCTTTGCAGGATTAGGATAAACAGTAAAATCTATATTTTCTGTAACAATATCCTCAAGCCCTATACAGCTTTTGTAATCGAACTCACTCCAGTAAGGAGTCGATTTATAAGTCTCTAAGCTTTCACAATTAACAAGTATAGATGTAGTTTCAATAGGATAAAAGGATTTATCTTGTATTATAGGAGGAGTTTTTGCATATGATATTATTAAAGGATTATAGTAAGTTTCAAAAGCGGACTGCCCTATTTCATAAATATTTTCTCCCAAAATAAGCATCTCTATATTTAGACAATATTCAAATGCAAACGATCCAATAGAAATAACAGAATTAGGTATATTTACATATTTTAAGCTTATGCAATCTTGGAAAGCGCAACCTTCGATTTTAATCTGAGGAGGAGCATTAGGAGAGAGATTAATAGAATGTAATTTCGTACAATTAAGAAAGGCATTATCATCAATACTTGTTATTGTTGGTGGCAATGTAATGGTTAACATACGAGAATTTTCAAAAGCATGACTTCCAATAACACTTACGATATATGTTTTTTCATTATAAGTAACTGTTGATGGAATTACAATATGCTCTGAAAAGTATCTGTACCCATGATAGAACATCCTATTATCGTAATAACCTTCATAAGTAACTTTAACAGTTGAATCAGAGCCATAAATAAAATCATAATAAATGGTATCTCCATTATTATTTACTGCCGCAAAACTATAAGCAATTGCCTTTTGACTATAGCCAAAAGAAAGCAATAAGACTAAAATTAATAATAACTTTTTCATAAGACTAATTATTTTTAACCAATTTATGCCCGCAAATATACAACAAAAAAAATAAAAAACAAATAAATAGAATATTTTCATGCTTTTGTAAGTTAGGTTTTCTATTTTTCTGAAATCTTATCTTTAGTTTTACAAAAAAGTCTTTGTTTAAAACTACTAAAGCAAAGAGTTGTTCTATTGAAACCTTATTTCCTTCTACTAAAACGAAGATTCAATGTGCTTATGGTGTAGAGTGGAGGAATGCTACGGTATATACCATAGAGTACTTAGGGTATATACCGTAGGAGTGCTTGGGTATATACCACAAATATTTTAATAAAACTAAGGGATTTTCCTTTTGAGGTAAGAAGTTTTGATGTCTTACTAATAAAAATTTGTTGCGGATGCTTT
>JAEWZA010000365.1 GCA_023395575.1 Bacillota bacterium | reverse complement strand
GGAGAATCTTCCATTGCGTCAAAAATAGAACTTGCTGGAAAAGTGACAATTGTGATTTTGGCTGTGCCGATAATTTCTTCATTACTGGATTTAGTTATAAAACTTATGCCCTAGCGAGCTCGAAAATAAAGGTGGGTGTAAACATAGTGCGTTTTCGAGCTGCAAAAAGCTGCGAGCAGCTTTTTGAGGAATGAGCAACCAAGGGGGATGACATGCCAATGAAAAAAACTATACCTGTACATGTTAATACAGAAAAATTCAGATTTAGGTCTTTTGCGGTACAAGCAATTGAGACTAGTTTACATAATTTTAAGACAATTAATAATATTAGCATTAAAGCAGATATTGTATTTTTAATTATAATCATAATCATAATTATATTCTGCCCTTTTGAAGCTTCAGCTGCTAATGACAATACTGCAAATAGCGGTCAAAGTATCAGTCAGGAATCAGAAAAAAACCAATATGATGATACAAGCAGTTTAATTGATGAACAGCTAGATGCAAACGATACTAAATCTATAACAGAGAGCGTTAAAAAGTATTATTCCAAGGAAGCTGAGCAGCTGTTTCCTGAATTCAAGCCTGATAACATAATATCCTCAGCGGTAAAGGGGAATTTTGACTTAAGCATTACCGGAATAATTAACAGAGTAGTGAGATATTTGCTTAGCGAGGTGTTTTTAAACACTGATATTTTAATAAAGATAATTATTCTAGCAATAATTTGTGCTATTTTGAAAAATTTGCAGAATTCATTTTTAAGTGAAAGTGTTGGAGAGCTTGCATTTTTTGTATGTTACATTGTTATAGTATCGGTATTGATGATTAGCTTCAGCACTGCTATGACCATGTGCGTGTCTATTATAGACAATATGGTAAGTTTTATGCACTCAATTATTCCTCTACTAATCAGCTTACTTGTATCAACAGGAAATCTTTCGTCAGCAGGAGTTTTTCAGCCTATACTCATTATGCTTGTGGAGTTAGGGGCTACAATTATAAAAAATTTCTTTATACCCTTAATATTTTTGATAACGGTGTTGAATATCGTTAATAATATTTCGGACAAAGTTCAGCTAACAAAACTCTCAGGCTTTATAAAGCAAGTATGCACATGGGGAATTGGCTTAATATTGACAGTATTTATTGCGGTTGTTTCCATTCAAGGAACTATGGGTGCAGTAGTAGATGGGGTGACAAGTAAAACTGCTAAATTCGCATTGGGTACCTTTATACCTGTAGTGGGAAAATACTTGGCTGATGCCGCTGACACAGTAGTGGGCTGTACTTTAGTAATAAAAAATGCCTCTGGTATTGTTGCTATGATTGGCATAATAATAATTTGTCTGGCTCCATTATTGAAAATACTTGCTCTTGTAATTCTATACAGACTTGCCAGCGCAATAGTTGAGCCTATCTCCGATAAGAAAATAACAAACTGCATGAGTGATATGGCAAGCTCATTAACTTTTCTGATGGGAATAACTGCGGCTGTATCTGTTATGTTTCTGATAGCTATAACAGTTGTAATAAGTACAACAAATTTATCAACAATGATAAGGTAGGGGGGATAGGTAGATGCTACTATTTTTGAAGGACTGGATAATAAATATTGTAACTATTTCAGTGATACTTATTCTCTTTGAAATTATTATTCCAACGGGCAAAATTAAAAAAATAATCCATTTGGTATCAGGCTTTATTTTGTTAATTGTCATTATAAATCCATTTATAGCATTACGGAATCAGAACTATACTTTGAGGGAAGATGTTATTTCCGACAGCTTTTATATTGATAAAAAAGAGTTGGAAAATAGCAGTAAGCTATTAAATGATACTCAAATGAAGCAAATTGCAAGTGTTTATAAAAAGAAACTGATAAATAAAATACTAGCTGAAACAAAGGAAATAGAGGGTGTAGTAACCTTAAAAGTAGATGTGGAAATAAATGAAGACTACACTAGTGACAACTTTGGTGAAGTTAATAAGGTGTATTTAGAGATGCAAAAAAACAAGGAACAGGGTAATGAGGAAAAACAAACTGACAGCATAAAAATTAAACCTGTTGCAGCAGTGAAGGTTGATATTGTTTCGCAATCTAAAAATATGAAAACTAAAGCATTGAATCAAAAAAGTGAAAGTGGTAGTAAGCTTGCAGAGGTAGTTAAAGAAAACTTAAATAAAACTCTTGAAATAAATAAGGATTTGATAATAGTAACGATACTGGAGGAGTAAAGTAATGATGTTATTTTATAGAATAGTCCAATTACTGTATACACAATAATAAATTTTATCGTAGTTTGTACTACTAATTTAACATGTTTACTAAATATTTTATGAACCTTGCATAGTACTGGCTTATTGGTACTCCCGTACAAACTTATCTAAATGGGATACTCACAAGATATTTGTTGAACTTGTACCGGTTTAGAATATTTAATTTTTATCTAAGTTGTACTCGCGTACCAAATAGCTAAACAAAATAGATTATAAAGGAGGGGAGTCCAAATGCTGCACATATACAGTGCCGAAAGAAATGCAGAGTATGGGCGAAAATATGAATATTCTTAAAAAGCTTTTAGAAAAATCGAAAGGATTAGTTACAAAG
This sequence comes from Bacillota bacterium, assembly GCA_023395575.1. GTDB lineage: Bacteria > Bacillota > Clostridia > Acetivibrionales > DSM-1351 > Ruminiclostridium. The sequence continues at coordinate 17,045 of JAEWZA010000365.1, read as the reverse complement.
CAGGGCAGCAAAAAAATTATAGAGAGAGCAGCAATAATAGCTCTTTTGGGAGTTATTTGCCTTATTGCAGGAAGTGTTCTTTTTGAGAATGAGAATAAAGCAAGTACCAGCACCTTTTCTAAAGTAGGAAATGCTGAGATTGATACACAAGCTGCTTCTGAGGCTAAGGATGGGGCTATAGAAACGCTTAATCAATCAAATAAAGACCCTAAAAGTGAAATGGAAAGCAAGCTGCAAGCTATTTTGTCCAAAATCAGCGGTGCAGGTAAAGTAGACGTGATGATTACATTTTACACTGGAAATGAATATATACCAGCTGTAGACGTAAATACAAGCGAAAATAGTACTCAGGAAAAGGACAAGGAAGGTGGCTCGAGAGTAGTTAGACAAACTGACATAGAAAATTCAACTATTTATGAAGAAGTTGATGGATCCAAGAAGCCTTTTATTATCAAGGAAATTTTACCAAAGGTAAAGGGGGTAGTGATAGTGGCTGATGGGGCTGCTGATGCAGAAGTAAAAGCTAATTTGGCAAAAGCAACAGAAGCTCTTTTGGATATAGCTACTCATAAAATACAAGTATTTATGAGAAGTGGTAATTAACCCTACTTCACTGAGCATCAAAAATTTTTAATTGAAAGTTGAGTAATTAATTTAAAAAACAGATATAAAGTGTATAAATAATGAATATACATAATTCTAAGATAAGTTATAACGCTTAGATTCAAAATGAAATTTTTTCATTAAAATTTCATTACATCAGAGGCGTGTAAGCGAGGAGGAAGACCTCGTTATAATCCTTAAGTTAAAAGCTAAGGAGGAATAATAAATTATTAACATTGTTAGGAGGGTCTATGTAATGAAATTTCTACAAAGAAAACAAATTGTTGTACTTTCCCTTGTATTAATGCTTGTTATAGCTGGTTACTTACAAATCAGCTACAACCAACATTACAGTACAGCTGAAGATCCTGCCCAAAGTGGTGATGCTGTATATGTAGATAGCCTGGGTATTTCTACAGGAGAAATTGCAGACACTGAACAAGAAGCTGTAACAGCATCTAAGGAAACTAATAACTATTTTGCGCAGACAAAAATGGACAGAGAAAGATCTCGAGATGAGGATATTGAAACAATTAAGAGCATAACTGCTGATGAGCTTGCTACAAAAGAAGCTAAATCAAAAGCTCAGGAAAAAATGTTGAAGCTAGTTGAAATCAACAAAAAAGAGGCAAACATTGAATCGCTAATTAAAGGAAAGGGCTTTAGTGATGCTATAGCATTGTTTGCAGATGACGGAAGTGTTGATATTATTGTTAAAGCTCCGGCAATTTCAAAGGCTGATGCAGCAAAAATAGCTGATATAGTTGTTAGACAAGGGAATGTCTCTTTTGATAAGGTAATTATTAAGTCAATGTATTAAGCTATACTAGCCAACTAGCCCTTGGTAGTTCCTGCATCTGTTTTTTTACTTGGAAAGTTGAGATGATAATTAATGAGGTTATCCTTTAGAAAAGGATAGCCTTTTTCTCTATCTCATTTATGTTAAAACTGTATTTTTACAACTTGTTCAGCTCCACGTTTATTTATTTGAACCGACATGATGTCGATTAGCGTACTAAGCCTACTATGAATCATTGAAGAAAAGTGTTGACTGAGTTAATAATCTGTATTTGATGTCTGATATAAATGTATATTTATTGCATTGATAATTATATTTTTAAGTGGTATAATTTACAAAGTTCTAAACAGTTTCTTTTTCAAGAGTTATTAGAGTTATGTTGGGCATAATAAAGTATTAATTCATTTTAAAATCATAAATCAAAATTCTTGCAAGAAGTTTTCCTATGGAGAGGTGCATTATGGACGAAGAAAACAGTATTTTAGATGATTACGGGTCTGTAAAAATTTCTGAAGAGGTTGTTGCCATCATTGCAGGAATTGCTGCTACTGACGTTCCAGAAGTTGCAGGTATGAGTGGAGGAATAGTAGGAGGCATTGCCGAAATACTCGGAAGAAAGAATCTTTCAAAGGGTGTAAAGGTTGAGGTTGGAGAGAAAGAGGCTGCTATTGACCTTTATATTATAGTAGAATTCGGTGCCAGAATACCTGAAGTTGCTTGGAATATACAGGAGAAGGTTAAAACTGCTGTACAGACAATGACAGGCTTGAATGTAATTGAAGTAAATATTCATGTTCAAGGTGTAAACTTTGACAAAGAAATTAAAAAGGAAGTTGAAGCAAAATAATTTCTTTAATTATTTGCTCGTTGCATGCAATTGTAAGTTGCTATATTGCTTTAATGCATTTAGCGTTTTTGTTTATGCTAATAATGCAAAATGCTGTGATAAGATTTTTGTTTGTAAAAGTTGATTATAACGAGGAAAGAAATGTCACCACTTCAATATGTGGCTGGTATAAATTTAGGTTTCTGTAGGTGAGATTATTCCAACCTCGCTTTTATATGCGTTGAATGTAATAGCTCGAAAATAAAGTATGAACAAACAAGGTGCATTTTCGAGCCACAAAAATCACAAGTGGTTTTTGACGGTGAATAAATTTTTCTACAATCGAAAAATTTAATTATAAATCTAAGTTTTTTAAAAGGTATTAAGGTATTATAATACAGATAACTGGAAACAATTTATAGTAAACAAATATATAACATATCTTTACAGCGAAAAATATGTAAAGGATGGTCTATATATAGTCATTTCATACATACAGAGTTTGATTTTTATTAGTATATGAAATATAATAAGCTTATAACGAGGCAAGAAAATATACCCACTTCTATAAGTGGTGGTACCGCTTTGGTTTTGCGGTGAGTATATCTCCTGCTTCGCTTACACGCTGCTGAATGTAATAGCTCGAAAATAAAGTATGTACGAACAAGGTGCATTTTCGAGCCACAAAAACCACAAGTGGTTTTTGACGGTGTATAAATTTTTGTAATCGAAAAATTTAATTTTGAATCTAGGCGTTAAAAGGTAATGTTTGGCTTTTATTATATAATTCTAATTAACTTAGGTTGGTAAGCCAATATTTCTTATGTCAATTAAAGAGGTGGAGACTATGAACATAATATTACGAGTTTTATTAGCAATATATGCATTTTTTTTGACAATTGCATCCATGTTTGTAATGCTTGTTACTATAAAGTCTAGCATACTTACAGATACCTATACATACCTATATAATGAAGTGCTGCAATATAGAAATCCGTCAATAATTATGTTTATTATTGCTTCAATATTTTTCTGCTTGAGCTTGACTTTTCTCCTTTCGGGATTTAAACCTGAGGGAGATAAAAAGGCAATTATAAAATATAATAAAAATGGTGATATCAGAATTACTCTGAATTCCATTGAAAATATTGCACTAGCAACATCAAGAAAGCTATCAGGCATTCGTGATTCAAAAGCATATGTTACTAAAATAGGGGAATGTGTTAGCATTACAGTAAAAGCCATAGTACTTCCAGAGATAAACATACCTTTGTTATCTGAAGATATGCAAATCAAGGTTAAGTCTGCAGTTGAGGATTGTACTGGAGTTCAGGTTGATAGTGTAAAAGTGCTTGTTGAGAGTATTTTTACAGGCTATAAGTCTTCTAGAGTTGAGTAGCATATGGAGGTGTTCAAAATAATGGATAAGCAAAAGGTATATGAAATTTATAGGCTTCATAAAGGAGAAATACTTGGTGCTGCAATTGGTCTTGCTATTGCCGTTAGTGTACTGTTGCTTGGCATTATTAAGGCGCTGTTTGTTATTGTATGTGTTGCCGTTGGATGCTATATAGGAAAGCGCTTACATCAAGATAAGGATTACATTAAGAATTTACTAGATAGAATTTTACCGCCAGGTACATACAGATAAAATACTCGATTTTTTAGTAAAAGTAGGGTTGGACCTAAGTTAATGTTACATAGCTATTAGTAATAGTTTTTGATTAACTTTTTTAAGTTAGGAACAAAAGTTAAAAATAATTTAATTTGAAGCTACATAGGAGGAATTTTAATGGGACGTCGTGCATCCAGGGAAACTGCAATGAAACTGTTATATCAAATGGAAATACAGAAAAGTGATAAAAGTGAACAAATCGAAATGGCCCTGGAAGATGAAAGCTTTACTGAAAAGGATAAAAAGTATATTAGAAGTATTATTGATGGGGTAAATGAAAAGGTTGCTATTATTGATTCCATCATAGAAAAGAATTCAATGGGTTGGAAGATAAACAGAGTATCAAAGATAGATTTGTCTATACTTAGGATTGGAATTTATGAAATTCTATATCGTGAGGATATTCCATTCAGTGTTTCTGTAAACGAAGCAGTTGAATTAGCTAAAAAGTATAGTAATGATGATGCAGGGTCATTTGTAAATGGACTTTTGGCGAAGGTTACAAAAGAGGATGTTCAGGATGAAAGCACTTTGAAAGACCAATCTGACAAAGATAATGCTTTACTAAAATAGTAACCATAATAGAGTTAATAAATCGGTAATGTGAGGTTATATTTGCATTATCTTTTTTATTTACATGAATACTATTATTATTTCTATTTACCCTTATAAATCATGCAATTATTTCATTTTTCATTTGATAAGTTTTTTCAACAGCTATTTATAGGAGAATAATTAATGGAAAAAATTTATTCTGTTTCAGACATTAATAATTACATAAAGCAAATAGTTTCAAATGATGGTATTTTATCGGGATTATCTATTAGAGGTGAAATTTCGAATTTTAAGCATCATTATACTGGGCATATGTATTTTACTATAAAGGATCAAAATAGCGTGTTAAAATGCGTTATGTTTAAATCCCATGCCTCATTACTAAGATTTGCTCCACAAAATGGTGAAAAGGTTATTGTATCAGGTTATATATCTGTTTTTGAGAGAGATGGTCAGTATCAGCTCTATGCTAGCGATATGCAGCCTGATGGAGTTGGAGCGCTTCACCTTGCGTATGAGCAGTTAAAAAATAAACTGCAAAAAGAGGGATTGTTTGATACTGATACAAAGAAGAAAATCCCTATATTGCCCAGGTGTATTGGTGTTGTGACCTCTTCAACCGGTTCAGTTATCAGAGATATTATAAATGTTACCTATAGAAGACATAGTAATATGAGAATTATGTTATATCCTGTTGCAGTACAGGGGCTACAGGCGGCAGGTCAAATTGCTGCTGCTATATCAAAATTGAATGAATTAAAGCAAGTAGATGTAATAATAGTTGCAAGAGGTGGAGGATCTCTGGAAGAACTCTGGGCATTTAATGAAGAAATAGTAGCCCGAAGTATACATGCATCTGATATCCCAGTTATTTCAGCCGTTGGGCACGAAACTGATTTTACAATTTGCGATTTTGTTGCCGATATGAGAGCACCAACGCCATCTGCAGCAGCAGAATTGGCTGTTCCTGATATAGAAGTTCTGCTATATAAGCTACAGAATTATAATATACGAATGAAGACTTCTCTTGTAAACAAGCTGGCAGCTTGTAGAAATCAACTTCAAAAGGTAAATTCCAGAAATGTATTTCGTCAACCTTATGACAAAGTAAACCAATATAGGCTAAGATTGGATAATGATTTAAAACATCTATATAAGAGCAGTGAAATGCTTATAAAGGATAAAAAATCACAGTTTGCAATGCTTGCAGGCAAGCTTGATGCCCTTAGCCCGTTAAAAGTTCTTGAACGGGGCTATAGTGTGGTAAAAAGCTCAGAAGGAAATATAGTTAGTCGATTAGAGCAGGTTAGTATAGGAGATGCTCTTGAAGTTTCTTTAAAGGATGGAAAAATAGATTGCAAGGTGGTAGAAATGAAACAAGGAGGCAACTTAAATGGCTAGAAACACAAAGAAAAGTGATGCTGATAAAAGCTTTGAAGATGCAATGCTTGAGTTGGAAAATATAGTTTCAATGCTGGAAAAGGGCGATACTACATTAGAAGAATCAATTACAAATTTCCAGCAGGGAATTGAACTTTCCAGATATTGTGCAGCCAAGCTTGATGAAGCAGAAAAGAAAATTTCAATATTACTACAGGATGAAGAAGGTAAACTAATAGAAAAGGATTTTGATATATGAATTTTACAGAAAAGCAATCAGAATATATACAAATTATAGAAGACAGCCTTAACAAAAGTATAAAAATTGAAAACCCCTACTATATCAACTTAAAGGATGCTATGCAGTATAGTTTGATGGCTAGTGGTAAGAGACTTAGGCCTGTTCTTGCTCTTGCAGTTGCAGAAATGCTGGGTAAAGATTTAAAGGATGTACTTGCATTTGCCTGTTCTATTGAAATGATTCACACATATTCTTTAATACATGATGATTTACCTGCGATGGACAATGATGATTTCAGACGTGGCAAGCTTACAAATCACAAGATATATGGTGAAGCAATGGCAATTCTAGCGGGTGATGCTCTGTTAAATCTTGCATATGAGAACATGATAGAGGATGCGATAAGTTCTAATAATAGCAGAAAGCTGGAAGCAATGAGGCTTGTTGCGAAATATGCCGGAGCACTTGGCATGATTGGAGGCCAAGTAATTGACTTGAATTCTGAAGGTATAAGTATAGCTGAGGATAAGCTTAAGACTATGCATAAGCTAAAGACAGGAGCGTTAATTAAGGCACCTGTTGAGTCGGCTGCTGTAATTTGTGGTGTTACTGATAATGAACTAAAGCTATTATCCAATTTTGCTGCAAATCTTGGTTTGGCATTTCAAATTAAGGATGATATATTGGATGTTGAAGGAAATATAGAGAATATGGGCAAAAACCCTGGAAGCGATGCACTTTGTGAGAAAACTACCTATGTAACTATGTATGGACTTGAGCAATCCAAGAAGTTATTGGAAAAAGTCACAGATGAAGGGGTTACCTACCTGGCGCAATTCGGCTCAAAGGCTGAGTTTTTAAGGGATATGGCATTGTCTTTAGTCAAAAGAACAGGTTAAGAATATGGTTTGTATTTTGTCATTAACTATGTTATAATATTGTCTCGATGGCACCTTTAATGCCATTATACTAAAAACATAGAGTTAAGCAGCTCTCTTTTAGTATTCCTTCTGATTTTATCAGAACTGCTTGAGTTATTAAGTATTATTTTAAATAAAAACATGGTGGCGCAGTATTCTAGTCAGTACTAGTGGCTCTGAAGACGGGCCTAAAAATCCGTTAAAGGGCACATCGATGAAGTTCCTTGTGCCGGCTTGCTACGCCCAGTGGTGGGTTGGTGCTGGGAGTTAAGGCTTAGGGGCGATCCGCAATGGCATGCGGGCGTTGACCCCTTTTCCGTGGAGACCCTGACTTGTGGATGAAAAGTTAAGCTTTTAGCTTACCACCTCTTCTACGATAAGGGATTAAACCTGTTATGCGGTTTCGTAAGATGCTGTGAACAGAGTAGCCTGCCTTGAGTGAGATTTGGTGGATAGTGGATCGTTTGCTTAATGTATTGGCCGATATATGAGCATTATTGCTGCTTGAAACCTTTTTTGCAAAAGAGGCTAGGAGTCATTTTGACTGTTGGGGAAAACCCCTAGACTGTTCTTTATGTGGTTTACTGGGGATTAAAGTGTGGACTAAGTGGTAATCAGGCCCCATATTTGGTAACGATATGGAAATGCGTTTAATGGGAAACCTCTGGTTTGGCGACATTCCAGCACTGCATTTGGGAAATCCTGCCTGACCTAAGCCGCAAAATTTACTCAGTAAACTGCCACCTGTTTTTCTATATATTTGGAGGATTGGTGTTGGACGATAATTATAAACATCCGGTCGATGAAAAGAAAGTTAAGTTTAAAGCAAATACTGTTAGTTCAAAAAAAGAGACAAGAGTGTGGACACTCTTAATTACAGTTGTCACATTTTTTATTTCTATTTCTATGTCTTTCTTCTCAAATAAGACAATTGGCAATGCATCTACAGTAGTTTCTTTCCTTATTGTTTTCGTTATAATAATTATAAGTATATTGTTTGATTTGGTGGGTACAGCTTCTACTGCTGCAGATGAGGCTCCTTTTCATTCGATGGCTTCTAGAAAGCTATACGGGGCAAGGCAGGCTATACGCTTGATAAGAAATGCAGACAAAGTATCCAACTTTTGTAACGATGTTGTAGGTGATATTTGTGGTGTAGTCAGTGGGGCAGCAGTTGCACTGATTGTATATAGATTTTCAGGGAGTTCGACAAATTCCGAAAACTCTATATTTGCACTGTCAATTACTGCTATGGTGGCTTCTTTAACTGTTGGAGGTAAATCATTAGGAAAGTCTATAGCTCTTGCAAATAGTAATTACATTATTTATAAAGTTGCTATAATAACTAATTTTCCATTTGGAAAATTTAAATTAATTAAAAAACTTAATTTTAATTCGAAGAGAAAGAAATCAAATAAAAAGACTAAGTCCCAAAAGGATAAGGGTAATTAAAGGAGTATAAACAATTGGGGTATTTGGATAGTATAAGCCTTCCAGAAGATATACAAAAATTAAATAATGAACAGCTATTATGCTTAGCTGATGAGATAAGGACATTTCTTATTCAAAAGGTTTCAAAAACAGGAGGTCATTTGGCGTCAAATCTTGGAATTGTTGAGTTGACACTTGCCCTTCACAAAAATTTTAATACAGAAATTGATAAAATTGTCTGGGACGTTGGACATCAATCATATGTGCACAAGATACTAACAGGACGCAAGGACAAATTTGATACGCTGAGAAAGCTTGGAGGACTTGCAGGTTTTCCTAAAACTAGTGAAAGTAAGCATGACTGTTTTAATACAGGACACAGCAGTACATCTATTTCTGCTGCTCTTGGTATAGCTAGGGCAAGGGATATAAATAAAGAAAAGCATAGCGTCATTGCTGTTATTGGTGACGGAGCAATGACTGGAGGTATGGCATACGAAGCTCTGAATGATGGTGGAAGATTAAATAGCAATTTTATAGTTATACTAAATGATAATGAAATGTCCATTTCCCACAACGTAGGAGGTTTATCAAAATATCTTAGCAGGCTGAGGACAGATCCAGTATATACAAAAGCCAAAGAAGACGTTGATAATTTTCTTGAAAGATTACCTAATTTTAGCAAAAAAGCAAAAGCTGCTGCCATAAAGATAAAAGGTACTATAAAATATTTGTTTGCTCAAGGAGTATTTTTTGAACAATTAGGCTATAGATATTATGGACCAGTGGATGGACATAATTTTGAGGAGCTAAATAAAGCATTAGTTGTAGCTAAAAAAATTAAAGGACCTGTTTTGCTTCATGTAAGCACTCAAAAAGGAAAAGGGTATTCTTTTGCTGAGGAGAGCCCTGACAGATTTCATGGAATAGCACCCTTTGAAATAGAAACTGGTGAAACTCTAGGAGCTAGTGAACCAGATTTTTCGAAGGTTTTTGGAGATGCTGTTTGCGAATTTGCGGCTGTCAATGATAAAGTTGTTGCAATTTCAGCTGCTATGGTGAAGGGAACAGGACTTCACAGATTTAGCACAGAGTATCCTCATAGATTTTTTGATGTTGGAATAGCAGAGCAGCATGCAGTTACTTCAGCTGCTGGAATGGCAATTAGTGGGATGATACCTGTTGTTGCTATATACTCATCATTTTTGCAGAGAGCTTACGACCAGATAGTACATGATGTTGCAGCTCAAAAGCTTCATGTAATATTTGCTATAGATAGAGCTGGGATTGTGGGAGAAGATGGAGAGACTCATCAGGGAATATTTGACATATCCTTTTTGAACCATGTACCAAATCTTACAATTATGGCACCAGCCGATTATTATGAATTAAAACATATGCTTGACTTTGCTGTTAATAAGCAATCAGGAGCAATTGCTATTAGGTATCCTAGAGGAAGAGGTAAGACTCTACTGACAAGTGAGATTCCTATTAAGATGGGGAAAGGTGCGGTTTTAAAGGAAGGTAAGGATGTTTGTATCTTAGCTGTTGGAACTATGGTGGCTACGGCTCTCGAAGCGGCTGAAAACCTGGAAAAAAGCGGTGTCAGTGCTGAGGTGGTTAGTGTTAGATTTATAAAACCAATAGATGAAAAATTAATTATAAATTGTGCACATAAGTTTAAACAAATGGTTACGCTTGAAGATAATTGCAGGGTTGGAGGTTTTGGAAGCAGAGTACTAGAAGTAATTAATAAAAATGGACTTACAACCAATTTAAATATTATGGCATTACCAGAGAAATTTATTACTCATGGTTCTAGAAATGAGTTGCTTAAGAATTCTGGATTGGATTCTGATTCTGTTACAAAGAGTATTTTAGAATATTTCGCTAGAAGCTAAAGCGGGTTTTGGAGGATAAGAGTTGGAGAAGGAAAGACTTGATGTATTACTTGTTGAAAAGGGTTTGTTTGATAGCAGAGAAAAGTGCAAAAGTGCTATTATGGCAGGTGTTGTTTGGATTAATGGAGTACGTGAAGATAAGCCGGGAACTAAGGTTTCGGTAGACTGTCAGATTGAGATTAGAGAAAATATAAATCCTTTTGTAAGTAGAGGCGGACTAAAGCTTGCTAAGGCAATAAGCGAATTTAATATAGTTCTTGAAAATAAAGTTTGTATGGATATAGGAGCATCAACAGGTGGATTTACTGATTGTATGCTGAAAAATGGTGCGGCTAAGGTAGTAGCCATAGATGTTGGTTACGGTCAGTTGGCATGGGAACTTAGAAATGATTCACGTGTTATTTGTATGGAACGGACAAATATAAGATATGTTAAGATAGATGATATAGGCTTTCATTCTGATTTTGCTTCAATTGATGTATCATTTATTTCATTAACAAAGGTTATGCCTGCTGTATTAGACTTATTGAAAGCTGATGGGGAGCTTGTTTGCCTAATAAAACCTCAATTTGAAGCTGGAAGAGAGAAAGTTGGAAAGCATGGAGTGGTGAGAGATAGTGGAGTACATAAAGAAGTTATTTTAAATATTGTAAATTTTGTACTTGCCCAGAATTTATTTATAAAGGAGCTGTCTTATTCTCCAATAAAAGGTCCTGAAGGAAATATTGAGTATTTACTTTATTTATCAAAACAGGATCAAGGCAATTCGTGTAAGGAAGTTAATGAGCTAATAGATAGTGTGGTTACAAATGCACATTTATCACTTACCGTAAAAACATAAATATTTGTTAATTTAAAACTCGTTGTGCTAATTTATTTTAAATAGTTTGCAGGTAATCTGAAATCAATAAATACAGCCTCCTGGAGGGTAAGATGAAAAACATAGGTGTTATAACGAATAGAGAAAAAGACATTGGCCTAAAATATACAAATCAGCTCATTGAAAGTATAAAGAGGCATGGTGGTCAAGTTATACTTCCAACTCCTAATTCAAATGGTAAGGAAGGAATTGACGACGAGGTCAATGAAATATGTGCAAGCTGCGATTTGATTATATGCTTAGGTGGAGATGGTACTTTTTTGAAAGCGGCCAGAGCTGCTTATTTGTACGATATACCAATGTTAGGAATAAATCTTGGTTCTTTGGGATTTTTGACAGATATTGATAAAGGAGAAATTGACAAGTCTGTAGAAAATATATTTAGTGGAAACTATAAGATTGAAGAAAGAATGATGATTTCTTCTAAAATATATAAGGGTGGAAAGTTGTTTGTTGAAGATGAGGCAATAAACGATGTTGTAATATCTCGTGGAGGAATACAGAGAATATTGCATTTGAGTACATTTATTGATGATAACTTCATTGAAATGTTTCCGTGCGATGGTATTGTATTGGCTACTCCCACAGGCTCTACAGCATATTCATTATCTGCAGGCGGACCTATTGTTGATCCAACTTCAAACCTTATTATTGTAACGCCTATTTGTCCTCATATACTGTACTCCAGTTCTTTTATAGCGAAGGAGGAGCAGAGAATTAAGGTCTGTGTGGCTGATGGTTTTGAACACACAGCACTTGTAAATGTGGATGGACAAAAGCTTTATGAAATATCAGGAGGAGACTATCTTGTAATTGAAAGGACAGGCAGTAAAGTTAAAATTTTAAAGATTGATTCAAAGAATTTCTTTACAATAGTTAGAAATAAATTTTACGATAGAAAAGAGGATTAATGATATGAAGTATAACCGTCATGCGAAAATATTAGAAATTATAGATAATAACGTAATAGAAACTCAGGAGGAGCTTGCTGAGAAGTTAAAAGAGCAAGGTGTGGAAGTGACTCAGGCTACTGTTTCTAGAGATATAAAGGATCTTCGATTGATTAAAGTTATGTCATCTGATGGCAGATATAAATATGCAACATTAACCCAAACAGAAAATCATATATCCAGCAGATTAACCACTATTCTAACTGAAGCGTATGTATCAAGTGATTATGCAAATAATATAGTAGTTGTGAAAACTCTTTCCGGAATGGCACAGGCAGCAGCTTCTGCAATAGATTCTCTTAAATGGGAGGAGATACTAGGAAGTATTGCAGGTGATGATACGTTAATAATTGTTTGCAGAGCTGAAAAAATCGCAGAGGAAATTGTTAATAAATTTAACAAAATGATAAAACAGTCTTAGTATTAATTTCATTTATTTGCTTTTGATTTCTATGGAAGTCATTACTTAGTATTATTTAATCGACTTTTATTTAAGCTGCTTTTTAAATCTGCAGCTGTCTTATAATACCATATATTCAATTAATTTAAGGTAGGTGAATATGAATGCTTTTGCAGCTTGATATTCAAAATATAGCTCTTATTGATAAGCTTAGTCTTGAGATAGCACCGGGTCTAAATGTACTCACGGGTGAGACCGGTGCGGGAAAATCAATTATAATTGACTCTATAAATGCAGTTCTAGGTGAAAGAGTAAATAAAGACATAATTAGAAATGGTAGAGACAAGGCTTTTATTGAAGCTATTTTTGATTACGATAAAAATACATATGTAAGTGATATTTTGGATGAGCTTGGGATTGAAGCTGAAGACGGGAATATTATTATTTCCAGAGAAATTTCTTTATCGGGTAAAAATACTTGCAGAATTAATGGCCGGCTTGTCAATGTATCGACGCTCAAGCAGGTAGGAGAACTGCTAATAGATATACATGGACAGCATGACAACCAATCCCTTTTAAAAACTGAAACGCATATAGAACTGCTAGATGCCTTTGGAGGAGCTGCTCTTGAAAAGTATAAGGGTGAATATTTTGAGCTTTTTGAAGAGTATAAAGCAGTCAGGTCAAAAATACAAGGGCTTGTTGGTGATAAGGGCGAAATTGCTCGTAGAATGGATATGCTGAAGTTTCAAATTGACGAAATTAAAAATGCCAAGCTAAAAAAAGGTGAGGATGAGAATCTTAACAAGCAGAGGCAGGTATTGGTTAATTCTGAAAGAATAATGAGCTCTATTATTACGTCTTACGGACTGCTAAATGAAGATAATAATGGTAAATCTGCTATGTATATTCTAAATAAGGCACTACAAGAACTTTCAAGCATATGCAAATATGATGAGGGAGTAATTCCTATATCAGAAAAATTAGAATCTGTTATTTATCAATTGGAGGATATTTGTGGGGATATTCTGGAAAAAAGGGATGGAGCAGAGTTTGATCCTGAAGAATTGTCCCGTATTGATGAAAGAATTGATATTATAGCAAGGCTCAAGAGAAAGTATGGATATACAATAGATGAGATTATAGAATTTTATGAAAAATCAAAAAGTGAATATCAAGAGCTATTGCAAAGTGAGAGCTTAATAGAAGAATTGAATAAGCAACTAGCTGAGCTTACCCAAAAACTGTCTATATGCAGTAAACGTTTGCATATTGAAAGGAAAAAGGCAGCACAGGTTCTTGAAAAAAACATAACAGATGAGTTAGAAAATTTGGAGATGAAGAATTCTGAATTTAAGGTAAATTTATTATATAGTGAGGATGACATTAACTTTACTAAAAATGGACTTGATTGCGCCGAATTCCTTATTTCCAGCAATATTGGTGAGCCTTTAAAACCGTTGAGCAAAATTGCATCTGGTGGCGAAATGTCCAGAATAATGCTTGCAATAAAGACTATTCTTGCCAATGTAGATTCAATACCAACCTTGATATTTGATGAAATTGATACTGGTATAAGTGGAAAAGCTGCTCAGAAAGTAGGCGAAAAGCTGTCATATATATCAAAAAATCATCAGGTGTTATGTGTTACCCACTTGTCACAACTAGCTTGTATGGCAGATAATCATTTATTTATAGAAAAAAATTCTAATGGTGAAAATACCTTCACAACAGTAAGAAGTCTCGATTCAAAAGGAAGAATTGAAGAGATTGCCAGAATAATTGGTGGCTCCGATATTACAACTCTTGCTATTAAGCATGCTGATGAACTCATAAAAGCTGCTAAAATTTTCAAATTAAAAAAATAAAATAATTACTTTCATGTTTTAATTTACTTGAATAATAAAAAACCATAAAGGTTAACTTATGATTATATAATTCGGTCACGCTTAAAAAATAAAAAAGCGTGACTTGTTATTTAGTTGTAATGATGTTTATTGCAATGTGTAAAAGCAAGCAGCATGTAAAATAATTTTTTATTTAGGAATAGCAATATAATAATTACTATTATATTGCTTTTCCCTCATAGGGAGCGTGAATACATGCACTATTTTAAAACCAATAAAAAAAAGCTGTTTGTATTACTATTTGTATGTATTTCTGTGGTTACATTTAGTTATTTTCAGGCATTTTCTGTAATACCGAAAAAGATAACACTTTTGGAAGGAGAAGAATATGTTTATAATTTTCAAAGCTTTTATTTTGTAAACATAAAAGCCGATAACAGCGAGGTTTTAAAATTGAATAATAAGGATATACAGGCGAACGGAAATTATTTAGAACTACTGTCACCATTAGCATTTAAGCCAGAAAAAAAAGGTACTGTTAATTTAGATTTTAAAGTATTTGGCTTAATTCCACTTAAAACAATGCAGGTGGATATCATTCCAAGTAAAAAGCTTGTGGCTTGCGGAAACACTGTAGGGGTCAAAATAAGGATGGAAGGAATATTAGTTATAGGAGTAAGTGATGTGGATACAGGTTCAGGAGAAAGATGTGCTCCGGCAAAAGAAGCTGGAATTAGGGTGGGAGATATTATATATGATATTAATGGGAAAAAAATATCAGATATAAATGGACTAATTAAGCAAATTGATGACAGTAATGGCGATAAAATGGAAGTAACGTATAAACGCGGAAATAACATTATGCGCACAGTATTGAATCCAATTATGGGTATAAACGATAAAAAATATCATATTGGGCTATGGGTAAGAGACAGTACAGCAGGAATAGGTACAATGACTTTCTATGATCCTGAATCGCATACCTTTGGAGCGTTAGGTCATGGTATAACAGATATTGATACTGGACTATTAATGCCTGTAAACAGCGGAGAGGTTCTTGAATCAAATATTGTTGCAATAAAAAGAGGAGTACAGGGTACTCCTGGCGAATTAAAAGGTAT
Organism: Bacillota bacterium; assembly: GCA_023395575.1. GTDB lineage: Bacteria > Bacillota > Clostridia > Acetivibrionales > DSM-1351 > Ruminiclostridium. The sequence continues at coordinate 1,516 of JAEWZA010000365.1, read as the reverse complement.
ATTTATGGAGAATAAATTGCCGATGGGAAACATATATAAAAATGATGAGTGCGGAATTTATGGCAAACTATTTAGTAATGATTTGAAAATATTCAAAAATAAAGCTTATCCTATAGGTATAAGAGGTCAAGTAAGGGTTGGAAAGGCAACTATTTTATCAAATATTGAAGGTAATACTATAGAAGAGTTTGATGTTGTTATTGAAAAGGTGGCGCGGCAATCCTTTAGTGGACCTAAAGGAATGGTAATTAGGGTTACTGATAAAAGATTATTAGACACAACTGGCGGTATTGTACAGGGAATGTCGGGTAGTCCGATAATACAGAATGGTAAACTAATTGGAGCGGTTACACACGTTTTGGTTAATGATCCAACCAGGGGCTATGGGATTTTTATTGAATGGATGCTAAAAAATATAGACGGAAATTCTAATAATCACATGGAAGAGTTGAAAGTTGGTTGAATTTTTAATAAAATAACATTATATTATTACTCTTTGGGCAATAATATAATGTTTTTTCTTTATAATATTAGAGAAATATGGTAATATAGAGGCGTACACAAGTTATTTTGTTTATTAAAAATATTTTTTCTTTGGCAATTAATGAAAAAACTTGTAATTATGTCGAGTTCAAAATATAATAGATACATGACATATTTTGGTAAAATAAAAAACGTAGGGGGTTATTGCTTTGAGTAATAATAAAATTCAAGTACTTATTGCGGACGACAATCGTGAATTCGGAGATATCTTGTGTGAGTATTTATCTAATCAAAATGATATCGATGTTGTAGGTCTTGCAAGAGATGGTTTGGAAGCTGTTGACTTAATATTTCAGAATGCTCCAGATATCGCAATACTAGACATTATAATGCCTCATCTAGATGGTCTTGGGGTATTAGAAAAGATTGCTGAGTCCAATATGGAGAAAAAACCACTGTTTATTGTACTATCAGCAGTTGGTCAAGACAAAATTACACAAAGAGCACTTGCATTAGGCGCAGAATATTACATAGTTAAGCCTTTTGACATGGATGTTCTAGTTAACAGAATCAGACAGTTGAAAACAAATACTTATTTAACTGCACCACAAAATTCTATTTCATCATCCATCTCTTCTCACAAAAATGAGTACTTCACTACATCTGAGAAGAGGCCAGCTCATATCAATAATGCTTCGAGAAGCTTAGAGGTTGAGGTAACTAATATTATGCATGAGATAGGTGTTCCTGCACATATTAAGGGTTACCAGTATTTAAGAGATGCAATAATGATGGTTGTTAAGGACTTAGATGTAATTAATTCCATTACTAAATTGTTATATCCTAGTATTGCAAAGGAATACAATACTACTCCAAGCAGGGTAGAAAGAGCTATTCGCCATGCTATTGAGGTGGCTTGGAGCAGAGGTCAGGTAGAAGCTATCGACGCTCTGTTTGGCTACACAGTAAACATTGGAAAAGGCAAGCCAACCAATTCTGAATTTATAGCTATGATTGCTGATAAGCTTAGATT
>JAEWZA010000250.1 GCA_023395575.1 Bacillota bacterium | reverse complement strand
AAATGTGCACCCTAATATTAAGTTTTATTTAAATATAGTACTTAAGCTTTGCACATAAATCTATTGGTGTTGTAGAATTATTAATGGAGATGAACATATATGAATGCTTTAGATTATATAATCATATCGATAGTTGTAGTATGGATTATAGTAGCTATATGTTTTATGGTGAGAGCAAAAAGGAAGGGCAAGAGGGGTTGCTGTGGAGGCTGTAACTCTTGTTCTGTTGGTTGTAACAAAAAGAAAGAGAAAAAATAATTTGTGATGAAATATATCAAGGTTTTGCTGATTGTCCAAAATCAAGCTTTGGACATAATTATGCAAGGCCATATGTTATATACTTTTATTGAGGAGATTTTATGGTTACAGAGATTTGTATAGTACGTCACGGTGAAACTGATTGGAATACAAAAAAAATAATTCAAGGAAGAGAAGATATTGAATTAAACAAAAATGGAGAAGAACAAGCATATTTAGTAGCAAAGCATCTAAAAAAATTCCAATGGGATGCTATAGTGTCAAGTCCTCTTAAAAGGGCATTGAATACTGCGAAAATTATTGGTGAAAGTGTTGGAATAAATGAAATAACGACCATAGACGATTTTATAGAAAGAGATTTTGGAAAAGGTTCAGGGATGACACTTGAGCAACAGAAACAGATTTTTTCAGATGGTATCATTCCCGGTAAAGAAAGCGATAATGAACTGGCTGATAGAACCAGAAGAGCATTGGAATACATAGTAAATGAATATGAGGGTAAAAAGATTATTCTTGTTTCTCATGGAGCCATGATAAAATCCATACTGAAAGTTGTTTCAGATAACACAATTGATACTGGAACTACAATTATAAAGAATGCTTGCTTAAACCTTATAAAATATGAAAATGGTAAGTGGCAGGTTGAGTTATATAATTCAGTAGATTATTTGAATTCAGCTGTAAATAATGCAATAAATTATTATCTGGGTAAAGAAGGATGCCAGAAAATGAATTGTGCACAAGCGGTGCTCTGTGCATTTAAAAATGAATTTAAAATAAATGAAAATACCATTGATATATTTAAACGTTATGGCGGTGGTAATGCGCCAGAAGGAATGTGTGGCGCCTATTATGCAGCAAGGTACATTTTGCAGAACAGTTCAGCTGAACCCCAGTTATACGAATTAGAGAATTACTTTTTAAAGCATGCGGGAGATACAAAGTGTAAGGAAATAAGGGGAAGCAGAAAGTTCTCCTGCATCGCATGTGTGGAAAAAAGTTCAGAATTTCTAACCCAACTGTCGAATGAAAAGTAGAGCCATGATTAAGTTTGCCAATGTCTTGTTGCAGTAAATTAACTTATAAAATTATTTAGCTTTTCATTTGATATTGCTACCATACTTGACAATATTATATTGTACGAATATAATTCTATTAAATTAAATAGCTTTGCAGGGGAACTAATCAAGTTGAGAAGACGCTGTCTGACCCTTTGAACCTGTCAGTTAATACTGTCGTAGGGAGCATTTATTTCGAAATAATGTGATGTCTATTCTCTAGGATAGGCATCATTTTTTGTTCCATATTTAGTTTACAAAGGGATCTGGAAAGGTTGAGTTAGTTAAATAATAAAACACATATATGGCATTAGTCACCTTGTTGCTAAATGTAAGGGAGAAAAAATATATATGAAAACTGTTTTAACAATAGCAGGCAGTGACTGTAGTGGTGGCGCTGGTATTCAGGCAGACATTAAAACAATTACAGCACATAAGCTTTATGCAATGAGTGCTATAACGGCGCTTACAGCTCAAAATACAACTGGTGTGTATGGAATTATGGAAGTTTCACCGGATTTTTTGCAAAAACAATTAGAGAGTGTTTTCAGTGATATTTACCCCGATGCTATTAAGATTGGAATGGTATCAAGCAAAGGGCTAATAGAAACCATAGCCGCTAGATTAATTAAGGAAAATGCTAAAAAAATTGTTTTGGATCCTGTTATGATATCTACAAGTGGCAGTAAGCTTTTGGCTGATGAGGCAGTAGCTGCTTTAGTAGAAAAGCTTATTCCTGTTGCAGCAATTATTACGCCCAATATACCTGAAGCAGAAGTGCTGAGTGGAATAAGTATAACAAAATCAGACCATATGGTGTATGCTGCTGAAAAAATAGCAAAGTATTACAGCGGTGCAATTTTAATAAAGGGTGGGCACCAGCTAAACGATGCAAATGATTTGCTGTATGACAATGGCAAAGCACAATGGTTTTATGGGGAACGCATTAATAATGATAATACTCATGGTACAGGCTGTACGTTATCCTCGGCAATAGCAAGTAATATGGCTATGGGTTACAGTATGACGGAATGTGTTAGCAATGGGAAAAAATATATTTCAGGTGCGTTAAAAGCAAATTTGAATTTAGGCAAGGGAAGTGGTCCGCTAGACCATACCTTTGGTATTAATAAAATAAGTTGGAGTTAAAATTTTATATTTCAGCGATTATTTTGCCCGTAGTGGGCGAGGAGGTCAATATGTTTACACGAATTTTTGAAAATATTAATAATAAACACCAACTAGTACATTGTATTACCAATTATGTAACGGTAAATGATGTGGCAAATGTGCTTTTGGCTTGCGGGGCTTCGCCAATTATGGCTGATGATGAGAAGGAGGTTGAAGAAATTACTTCTTTATGCACGGCTTTGAACATCAATATTGGTACACTTAATAGCAGAACCATTGACTCTATGCTTAAAGCCGGCAAGCAGGCAAATGAACTTTCTCATACAATTGTGCTAGACCCTGTTGGAGCAGGAGCATCAAGTTTTCGAACTAAAACAACCTTTGATTTGCTGGAAAATATAAAATTCAGCGTCATTCGTGGAAATATTTCTGAGATTAAGACAGTAGATAGAGGTAGCGGAACAACTCAGGGAGTTGATGCCAATGTCAGTGATGCGGTTACGGAGATAAATTTGGATGAGGTTGTTAGTTTTGCAAAGAGATTAAGCCAAAGGACGGGAGCAATTATTGCTGTAACAGGAGCTATTGATATTGTTGCAAACAGTGAAAAGGCTTATATTATAAGAAATGGGAATCCTACAATGTCAAAAGTTACTGGCACAGGTTGCATGTTGTCGGCTATGATAGCTGCTTTTGTTGGAGCGAATCAAGGGGAATCCTTGCTTGCTGTGGCTACAGCTGTTTGTACAATGGGATTAGCAGGAGAATTGGCTTATAAGCGTGTAGTTGAAGAGGATAGGGGTTCTTCGTCCTTGCGTTCTTATATTATTGATGAAATTAGTAAAATGACTGCAGAAAAGCTAAAGGAAGGTGCTAAAATTGAAATTAAGTAAAGAGTCCATGAGATTATATGCTGTTACCGATAGAATGTGGCTGGGTGAAAATTCGTTATCTGAGCAGGTTGAAGATTGTATCAAAGGTGGAGCTACTTTTGTACAGCTTCGTGAAAAGAATATTTCCTTTGACAAATACGTAGTTTTGGCTAAGGAAATTAAAAAGGTGACAAATAAATATGAAATCCCCTTTGTCATTAATGACGATGTAGAGGTTGCAATAGCATGTGGAGCAGATGGAGTGCACGTTGGACAGCAAGATATGCAGGCGTGTGATGTAAGAAACAAGGTAGGTGACATGATTCTTGGTGTGTCTACACAGACTGTAGAACAGGCCGTACTTGCTGAAAAAATGGGTGCAGATTATATTGGTGTTGGAGCAGTATTTTCAACTACCACAAAATTAGATGCAAATGCTGTTTGTATTGAGACAGTGAAAGCAATTTGCCAAGCAGTCTCAATTCCTATTGTTTTAATAGGGGGGATTACAAAGCAGAATATAATGCAGCTAAAGGGAAGCGGAGCCGATGGAGTTGCTGTTGTTTCGGCAATCTTTGCTCAAGATAATATTCTTGAGGCTGCTAAAGAAATGAGGGGGCTTTCTGATAGTTGTTTTGGATGATTTGGTGTCAATAAACATATATAAATATGAACTACTATACAGTAAACTGCTTAAATAGTACTCCCGTGAAATATATATCTGTGGCTCGCTCACGAAATTGATGCTGAAATAATTGAGGTGAAGAGCAAGCTCTTCACCTTTTTAAGCATACCATTACAGGCTTTTTGAGTGATTATATTTTTGATTTTAGTATTTATTTTTCCAATTCTTTAATTTTATCTTTAAGTAATTTATAATTTATAACTTCTTTAGTATCAACAGATTCTATTTCAGTTGTTTCATCCGGAGATACTTTTTTGCTAGATGCATTGGATTTTATATCACTACTTTTTGAATCGTTATTTTTTTGTTTTATTCTGTTGAACCCCTGATTATAGCTTACTAGCTTATATAAATCCATTTCGCTATTATAATTTAAAAATAATACATATTCATTGCCATTAATGAAATTGCTATTACCATTACCCATAAAAGGGACTTCAAATTCATTTTTAACCGAACCTTTTAAACTTTCAACTGTCTTCATTTTGTATGTTGTTACAGGGGCTTCAAACTCAGTTTCTTCACCTCTGCCATTTTTTGTTTTAGAAGATATTTTCTTTGTTTCTTTTTCACCAGTAAATATGCATCTGACTATTAAGTCAGAATTGTTTATTAATTCTTCTTCATTATACCTTATTTCACTATAGAGTACATTACCTGCATTTCCTCCGTTTGAATCGCCGTTTATGCTTGTAAATTTTGATTTTCCTGTGTTTACGTTAAATATAATTACTGTTGAAAAAATCGCTAATATTGCTATTACACAAGATCCGATGATAATTTTCTTTTTCAATTTTTTAAACCTCCGTTCAAATTATATTAGTGAATAAACATATTGAACACCGCTAATATCATCACTTTCTAGAGTTCTCCAATAATATGTAAGATTATTTCCTAAATAATCATTAACATAGGGGTACATAGTTTGATAATATACAGGTGATGTATCTTGTGGTCTACCGCCTCCAGGAATTGAGTTGTTATGATGTAATCCAGCAGCGTGACCGAATTCATGAGTAAAAACGCCTTGCATATCATAATAATTATTAATATTACTATTATAATTTACCCATGTACATTGTGTATTTAATACAATATCAAATTTATTATAATTATTGACTTGATCAATGTAACAATATCCCTGTGCTGTAGCTGGAACACCATAATACCAAGCTATTGTGTTAAAATCTAGAAAGCCTACATCCGAAAAGTAATCATCAAAATCAATACGTCCAGTTCTATCTCCAAGAGTGCCAAAAGAGATCCCATTGTTAACACAAGTCCATGTATAAGCAGCATTTAATGCAGCTGTTTTTTGTGTGGAAGTCATACCATTAGTATAAAAAGATAGGTTTTTAGTAGTAGGTATAGTAGGATTTAAAGTATATGCAAATGTACTGCATGTGAAAACTGCAATTATTAAAGAAATAACAAGCCCTGCTATAATTTTTTTCTTAATCATTCGTATCCTCCATTGATATTTGTATTGTAAATATATTCTTCTAACTTATTTTCTATAAGACTAAATTAATATAGATAATATATTACAACTTAAAACGCTTAAAATATAATCACTAAATAAATTTTATACCATATATAGAAAAAATGTCAATATAATAACATTAATATAATAATATGTAATTATATATATTAAAAGTTTATTATACATCTAAACCTTGGTTTGAAAGATAATTCTGATAATGCTCTCTTTGATACAGCTACAATCGATTTCAAATTTAGTAGTTTATGGATTAGGGAAAACAATATAAATACAATTAGTTCTCCTATTTCAGGGAAATTTTATGATAAAGACAATCTAATCCATTCTTTTTATGTGTAATATAGTATTTTTATATAGTATAATGAAGCACATAAT
>JAEWZA010000339.1 GCA_023395575.1 Bacillota bacterium | reverse complement strand
TATGCCCTAAATTCTTTCCCAAACAATAAAGAGCGGAGGTTTCCATTTCGTAATTTGTAGCCTTAAATTCTTTAAAAGAAAACATTGAAAGCCTTTCATTAATTTGCGAGAAAGCAAGTGGCAAACGAATTTGTCTTCCTTGTGGACCATAGAAGCCAGGTGAGGTAATGGTAATTCCTTTTTTCATATCAAAAGCAAGCTTATCCAAAAGCAAGTCAGAACATTCCACTCCATAAGGTTTAGGCAAGGAGTTATCCCAATCCATAAAAGAAATAAAACTTTGAGTTAGATTTTCATCAATAACACCTTCTTTATTTTTATAGAAATACATTATTCCATCAATTCCAACAACATATCTGGAAACAACAAATTCTCCACAAGCAACATCTTTCTGCAAAGAGCCACAAGTACCCAAGCGAACAATATTCAGTTTTCTTTGCACAGCATTGAAATCCCTTGTTTGCAAATTAATATTTGCACAAGCATCCAATTCAGTTAAAACAATATCAATATTATCTACTCCCATTCCTGTTGAAAGGACAGTAACACCAACACCATTAAACTTCCCAGAATGAGCAAATATTTCTCTGTTGGAAGTTTTAAAATCAATAGTATCAAAATGTTTTGACACCATTTCCACTCTTTTAGGGTCGCCAACCAATATAATATTATTGTGGAGTTGATGAGGTTTCAGGCGAATATGATAAAGACTTCCGTCCTTAGCTAATGTTAGTTCGGAAGCGGCTAATTTATTTTCCATACAATTAAATTCTATGAGTTAAACATCTTGCAAATATAAGAATAAGTTGGGAAATGATATATTATTTTGCACTAAAAATCTATGTTCTTCCAACATTAATTTGTTAATGAATTTAACATAAGCAAATCATTGTTTTCGTTTTACGCCGTATTACCATCCGTTTTACGGCGTATTACAACTTGTTTTACGCCCTATTACAGGGGTGTTTTACGGCGTAAAACAGATGGTAATACGGCGTTTTACTACTCGTTTTACGCCGTAAAACGAAATGTGTTACTTGGTCATACTACTCAAATGTTAATAATTCATAAATCTTGCATCTTGAAGTTTACTTTTTTCAAATAATTCTTGTTATATAGAGTACAAGGGGTAAATAAACTATTTTCGCTTTGTTGAGTTTGGGAGAATTGTATATAAAATTCTCATAGTATTAATTAAAAATCCTAATGTTATGGCACTAAAATTTGTCATCGTTGAGAGGAAAATCTCTGTTGGAGGTAATCCTGGTTTAAAGTTTCTTGCAAAAATTGTGCAAGATGATACACTTGACATCTGGAACATTGCAGACAAGATTGCCGAGACTTCGGCTCTTTCAAAGGGAGATATTGTAAGCGTTTTGCTTCAGTATGAAACCATTTTGGAATGGGCTTTTTTTGAAGGCAATCCGGTTCAGCTTGGGAGAATGGGACGATTAGTTCCTGGTTTCACGGCAACGGCTAAGGACACTAAGGAGGAGGTTGATGCAACAACTATTAAACGAATTTATATTCGTTTTGCTCCTTCAAAGAAGTTTGGTCGCAAGCTAAAAGAAGCCAAAGTTCTTCCACAGCAGCTTGACTTCAAAGGTCTGCAAATACCTGGCGGTGGAGAAATTCCAACTCCTTAAGCGATTAGACTTAAGGAAAGAAAAATCAATTTACCATTAAAATGGTATTTATGAAAAAGTAAAAGTGTTGAAGTAAGATGTGGTTCAACAAAAGAGAAGAGAAGTTTAATATAATTATTGAACTTCTCTTTTGGTTTAATTCTTCATTACTTTATAACTTCCTGCACCTTCTTTGGTTTGGAGTTTGAGTTATTGGAAGTAATGTAAAAATAAAATACTTTGTGATTTATTAAGTTTATGAAAGGTTACTAATCCTTATAAGTTTATGGATGAGGAATGCCATTGTCCAATACATATAAAGATACTAATGCAGTATCAGCAAGTTTTGGAATAACTATCATATTTGCACTTTTCCCAATTGCAGGTTGAGGTACAGCATAGTTATAAGTTATTTCCCAACGAAATTCACTTGGAGAAAGTTTCCAAAGTGTATCTTTTACTTCTGAAGGATTTAGGTTTCTTGTCCAAGTATATGCTAAAAGTATAGTATTATCTGTGAAATTGATTTGGCAATTCCCAGTGCTGTCTTGCAAGTTTACGTATTTATCTAATGTTTCTTGATCATTAATAATATAAAGCCAATCCTCCATACTTCCATGCTCAGATATAGAATCCCAATAAATAGTAAAAGGGCATAAAGGACCATTAGAAGGAATTTGTTTTGGGTATGTTTCCTCCGTTGGAGTGTTTGGATTTATTGGATCATCGTTTTCTGTTTCACAAGAAAATAATAATCCAATGCTTAATGAAGCTATTATAATAACTCCGAATAATTTGTTTATATTTTTCATTTTATACCTCCTTATTATTTAATAATTATTAATTTATCTGATTTAATCATATTTTTATTGCTTGTAACCGAATAAAAATAAGCACCTGCTTTAAATTGGTTCAAATCTATTGTTTGCATTCCTTTATTTCCATCCAGTGTTAATTCGTATACTTGTATACCCTTAATATCATATATACTTAATACATAAACTTTTTTTGGAGGCAAGTTATAAGTAAGAGTAATATAATCTTTTGCTGGGTTAGGTAATATTACTATGTCTGCATCTACTAAATCTGAAAGATTTACTGTTGATTTTATTGATTTCTCTTCTATGTTGTTTCCAAAAGGAGTAGGATGATAGTTCATATTTATTCCATTAAAATATAAATATGACTTTGATTTATGTCCTATTCTTGTATTATGCATAGCAAAATTCATAAGAATATCTTCTGCAATGTTGCTATTTGATGACTCTAATAAATCAATATAGTTAAAATAATCATTAACATCTTCTTCGTAATTTTTATTAGTTTGCAAATAAAATAAAATATTTCTTGCTGCAACATAATCTTTTGAATTAATATAAGAGTCTATTAATTCAAATTTAGAATTAACATTTCTCATACCTATCAAAATATTTCTGTATTCAACTATTTTTGTATCCATTGTATCATTTAAGATTAATTTAATAATTTCTCTTGACGCAATTTCTATTTCTTTTAACTTTTCTGAGATATTATTTTCTACACTTGCTCTAAATGTCTTTGTATTCCAACTATCTTTTATAAGTGAAATAGATAATGCATTTAAATAATGAGTTTCTTTATACATAAAGTCTCTAAATTCTCCTTTTTGTGTTGCTTCGGGGTTGTAAAGTAATATTTCTGTGCATACAGCAAGAGGCAGTTTCTCACTTTTCACAAGTTCTATAAGTACCTCACTTGATAGATAAGGAGAAATATTCAAATATTCATTTCTCAAATCCCAGACATCTCCTTGCCAAGTGTCTTGCAATTTATCTAATAAAATATCTTTCTGTCCTCCGTCCAATAAATTATTATAGTTATAAATTAGTAATAGATATTCATTTTCTAATCTTTCTCTCTCTAATGATAATGCTTCTTTGTCATATGTATGTATTATATTATTACATCCATTATTCTCTATTGTAGAATGCATAATCGTAATATTATTTGAAATTATTGGATATGAATTAACAGGTACTCCTGCACCTAAATAGTAATATATATGATGACAAGATGCTGAATTATAAATATCTGTTGTATTATTAGTAAAAATATTTTTAGCAGGACTATTCTCATTACCTTGATTTGCTGCAATTCCCCCTGTCATACTATTTAAATCTTCTTCAATAAAAATACCATAGTCACACTTATCAAAAGTATTACAAATGTATTGTAAGCCAGTTATATTTTCAGTATCTCCATTATGTCCTCTTGCTCTACTTCCTAAATATAAATTATTAAAATTATTATATTTAATCTCATTAGGAGAATCTCCAGAATTTTCTATTTGAACACCTATTGTAGTTCTTCTCTCTTCAGCATCTGCAAAATTTCCTAGAAAAGTATTATTTTCTATTTTGTATCCTGTTGATTTTACTAAACATATTCCAAAACTATTTCCGTAATACAAAAAAGGAGGACTCTTCATTTCTCCAAAAGCATATACACTATTATTGTAATCAATGTTAAAATCACAATCAGTAACATTTAGATTATTAACAATTGAGGTATATATACCGCAAGCATTGGAGTCAAGTATTGTATTGGTTATTGATACTGGCTTAGAATCTACATTTTGAGCTCTAATGGCATATGTAAGATTATTGAATACTCCTTTTTCAAAAGTCAAACCAGTATTTATTGTCAGAGGGAAAACTAATTTACCTTGTACTTTTAAACCTGACTCCTCTGATAATATACCATGAGTTAATTTATGCATCCCTTCATTCTCATTTCTCAAAGTACATTTAACAAACCTCACTCCTTCTACGTCATACATCGTAACATGACTTAATGAGTTTTTATCATGCTCAAACATATCATTATCCCAAAGAAACGTACACTCAATAAAGCTACTTACATTAATAT
>JAEWZA010000249.1 GCA_023395575.1 Bacillota bacterium | reverse complement strand
GTCTGAGTTGAACTACTGCATAAGGCTTTACATCCGATCTTGGGTCCATCAATCCTACAGGCTTTAGTGGACCATATCTCATAGTATCTTTTCCTCTACTTGCCATGCTTTCTATTGGCATACAGCCCTCAAAAACCATATTCTTTTCAAATTCCTTTACCTCTGCCAATTCAGCATTAATTAATGCATTGTAGAATATTTCATACTCTTCTCTGTTCATAGGACAATTAATATAATCCTCTGATCCCTTTCCATACCTTGCTGCCTTAAATGCCTTGTCCATATTAATAGATTCAAAAGCAACAATAGGAGCAGCAGCATCAAAAAAGTGAAGATAATCCTCTCCAATAAGCTGTCTGATATGACTAAACATAGCCTCAGAGGTTAATGGACCAGTTGCAATAATAGTTATATTATCATCGGGTATACTCTCTTGTTCTCCATAAATAATTTCTATATTTTCTATATTTTTTATAGCATTAGTAATATATTCCGAGAAACCTTCCCTATCAACTGCTAATGCTCCCCCTGCTGGAACCCTAGTTGCATCTGCCGCCTTTAATATCAAAGAATCCATTAATCGCAATTCTTCTTTTAATAGACCTACTGCATTTTCCAATTGATCTGATCTTAGTGAATTACTGCAAACTAGCTCTGCAAAATTTTCAGAATGATGTGCAGGAGAATATTTATGAGGCTTCATTTCAAATAATTTAACATTTATTCCTCTTTTGGCAATTTGGTATGCTGCCTCACACCCTGCTAGTCCTGCTCCAATTACATTAATTGTCTTACTCATATAAACCTCCACGTAATAAAATTTGGTAAAGACTTTAGTGAAAAAAAGCCATGATTTTATTTTTGAAAATATAATTTCTGAAATTTTAAAAGAATTCAACTTTCGCAGAACAACAAACTATTACTAATTTCCTGTACCCACATAATTATGTGTACGATAGTTGATTAAGAAGTATTATAGTTTTAACATAGTTAAACCGAAAGCCAATTGCGCACTTCCGGTTTTAATCATATCTATTTCAATTACTTCACTTTTTCTTCTATTTCCTATTGTTTTTTGCCAATTATTGCATATTTCTATTTTATTTATATAATCTATTTTCAGTTTTGAAAGATGATTTATATCCTTATGCTTTTTTACTGGTTGAAGTTTTCTTTTTCACTGCTGATTTCTTCTTTACTGTAGTTTCTTTTTTAGCTGTTGTTTTCTTCTTTGCTACAGTTTCTTTTTTAGCTGTAGTTTTTTTCTTTGCTGTAGTGTCCTTTTTCGCTGTAGCCTTCTTCTTCGTTGTAGCTTCTTTTCCTGATGCTGCTTCCTTCTTTATTATGGAATCGGCATTACTACTGCATTTCTCATTGCTACAATATAATGTTGTTTTTTTACCCGAAGATTTTTGAAGCATAAATGCTCCACAGGTGGGGCAAACTTCATTACTAGGCATATCCCAACTCATAAATGGACATTCTGGATTTTTCTCACAGCCGATATATTTTCTGCCCTTTCTTGTCTTTTTTATAAGCACCTTTCCCTGACATATAGGGCATAACACACCCGCATCCTCAACAATGGCTTTTGTGTTTCTACATTCTGGAAATCCTGGACAAGCCAAAAATTTTCCAAATCTTCCCTGCTTAACGACCATAAATCTTCCACATTTTTCACATTGTATGTCAGAAACCTCAACAGGCAGTTCTATATTTCCAATACTTTCTTCAGCTTCATTTAACACCGTTTTAAATGGACCATAAAACTCTTCTAATACATCTTTCCATTCCTTTTCTCCCTCTGCAACAGCATCAAGCTTATTCTCCATTTGTGCAGTAAATTCTGCATTAACAATGTCTTTAAAGTGTTTTACCATTATTTCATTAACTATCTTACCTAATTCAGTAGGCATTAAGCATTTTTTATCTTTAATTACATATCCCCTTGATAAAATAGTAGATATTGTAGGTGCATAAGTACTAGGTCTGCCAATACCTCTTTCCTCAAGTGATTTTACTAATGTTGCCTCTGTATACCGAGGAGGTGGTTGAGTAAAATGCTGTTTTGGCAAGTTACTTTTCAATATCAGCTCATCACCTTCAAATAGCTGCGGAAGGTTATTAGCTTCATCGTCTGACTCTTCATCCTTACCCTCAATATATAAGACCATAAAACCTGGAAACTTAATCTTTGAGCCACTGGCTTTAAATAAATACTCACCAACAGAAATGTCTGCATTAACAGTATCATAAATGGCTGATGACATTTGGCTGGCAATAAACCTGCTCCAAATAAGTTTATAAACTTTATATTGTTCAGATGTTAATGAATCCTTAATTTCATCTGGAGACAAATCTGCATAAGATGGGCGTATCGCTTCGTGTGCATCTTGAGATGCAGATTTATTTTTGTATACCCTAGGTACCTCTGGGCTATACTCTTTTCCGTATTTTGTGTTTATATAATTTCTAGCTTCTTTTTGAGCTTCCTCTGATATTCTAGTTGAATCAGTTCTCATATATGTTATTAATCCAACTGAACCGCGACCTTTTATATCCACACCTTCATACAGTTGTTGTGCAACCATCATTGTTTTCTTTGTAGTAAATCCCAATTTCCTTGACGCTTCTTGCTGCAAAGTACTAGTGATAAAAGGTGCTGCAGCAGCTCTTTTCTTTTCCTGCTCCTTAACCTTTTGCACTATATATTTGCTTTTGACTATTTCGTCTAAAATAGCATTAACCTGTTCACCATTTGTTAACTCAATTTTCTCTTTCTTGGTTCCATAAAACTTAGCCTCAAAAGTCGGACTTGTTTTTGGTTTTTCTAAGTTAGAAACTATTGACCAATATTCTTCTGGTGTAAATTCCTCTATTTCTTTTTCTCTATCACAAATCATTTTTGTTGCAACAGATTGAACCCTGCCGGCACTCAGCCCCTTTTTCACCTTTTTCCAAAGCAAAGGGCTTATTTTATAGCCTACTATTCTATCCAAAACTCTTCTTGCCTGCTGTGCATCAAC
>JAEWZA010000278.1 GCA_023395575.1 Bacillota bacterium | reverse complement strand
CATAGTATGTGTGCTAATTCCAAGTGCCCTGAGAAATCTGTATGCTATCAGCTCTCTATTGATGGTGGCCCAGCGGATGGCGTTATCATGTTTTGAAAGGTATTCTCTGGCTGCAGAGGAAGTTGATTGCAGACCATTTTTGGCCTCATAGAGCCTTATGCTCTCATCTAGGATTGACTGGCCATATCCTCGAGAGCCGCTGTGAACAAGAAGCATAATATGGTTTTTATCAAAGCCAAGGTAACTAAAGGCTTCTTCATCAAATACAGTTTCAGTTTCCTGTAGCTCTGCAAAATGATTGCCGCCCCCGATTGTGCCAAGACTTGAGCCTAATGGGGATGAAATTCTTTCTTTATATTCAGGTTCTCGCAATAAAATATCTTCATCAAAATTCACATTATATATTCCTTTTGATAATTTTGATATAAGCCGTTCAAGTTTTAATTTTCTTTTTTCAAGGTTTGTCATGAACATTGCCATTCCACAGCCAATATCATTTCCTATCAGGTGCGGGTAAATAATATTCTCGGTAATAATTGCTGCACCAACAGGAGTCTTTCCTAGGTGGAGGTCAGGTAAGCCAACTGCTTTTACAACGCCAGGCAGTGTACTAAGAGACTTAAGCTGGTCAACGGCAGCTTGCTCTAGCCAATTTTTTTCAGATGAAATGATTGTTACATTACTCATATATTTGTTTTCTCCTATATTCAATATAATCTTTAATCTCAAAAGGGCATAAAAATACCGTGATTCAGTAACCACGGTTTTTTTAACAATAAAAAAACACGATAACCTATCGTGAATTCTGTAATAGAATATTTGTTTAATAACAGGTGAAGGCTACATTAAAGTTTGACCTTAAAAAGCATGCAAAAAAGAGACTAATTTGCCTCATGCTCTGCCTTTTTGGTCCGATATTAAATTATAAACTAAATACCTCATAATTTATTATTGTTGTCATTTTCAACACTCCTTCCCGAGTTGCTTGGGCGAGCAGTTTATGTAAGTCAACCACCAGTCGCATAATTAGTTAATATATAAATCTTACCATATCATAATATGCCTAGACAAAACCATAAGTCAATATATGTAATTAAATTGAAATATGATTATATCTATAATGTAATAACCTAAAACATAGACATTTTTAGATGAAACTGCAAAGCAGTTTCAAAGATAAAAATTGCTTTTATACTTGGCTCCTCGTATAGCTATATGACACTATAACAATATTTTGCCATAAATCTCTATCATTAATTCATTGACACGCACAAAATTACTAATTCAAGCATTTATTTGGGCAACAACCATTGATAATTCTACTGCACTAATAGATTCGTTATGTGCGTAGTTTGAGTAATAAAAAAATGTTGACAAGAAAAAACAAATAGTAATATAATGATATTAACAAAATGATAATAACAAAAAAATAAACAACAGATTGAGGGTAGAGTAATGCAGGATAATGTATTGAAGGATAGAATGGGGCTTACCGAGGAACAGTTCTTGGCAACGTATGATGCAAGTAGATTTGAGAGACCTTCGATGACGGTAGATATGCTGATTTTCACAGTGGCTGACGAAGAAAATAAAAACTACAGGAAGCTTCCAAAAAAAGTTTTAAAGTTATTAATGATAAAAAGGGGAGAACACCCATATATAGGACATTGGGCTCTTCCAGGCGGATTTGTGCAAATGGATGAAAGCTTGGATGAAGCGGCTTTGAGGGAATTAAAAGAAGAAACCAACATTGATAAAATATATATGGAGCAGCTTTATACATGGGGAGATGTAGGTAGAGATCCACGTACTAGAGTAATAAGTACCTCATATATGTCTTTGGTTGACAGTTCAACACTTAATATCAAGGGCAGTGATGATGCAGATGATGCAAAATGGTTTACGGTATCCTGCAGATTATATCAAGAAGAAAAGACAGAAACTGAAAAAGGATATGTTTTGCAAAGATTATTCAAATTGAATTTATTTAACGATGAAAATACCCTTTCAGCAATAGTGAAGACTATCAAGACTGTGGAGGGTAAGATAACAAAAGTGGAAAGAGAAGTAGTGGAGTCAAAGGGAATAGCTTTTGACCATGTAAAAATTATAGGATATGCCATTGAAAGGTTACGCAGCAAAATTGAGTATACCGATATAGCGTTTAATCTTATGTCAGAGCTGTTTACACTTACAGAGCTTCAGCAGGTTTACGAAGTTATTCTTGATACGGAGTTATTAAAAGCAAATTTCAGAAGGAAGACTGCTAATATGGTGATTGAAACTAATGAGTATACTAAAGACGCAGGTCATAGGCCTTCAAAGCTATTTAGGTTTAACCCGAACTGGACTAATATTTCTGATTAGAAGTTTTTTGGCAAGGATACTATAAGAGAAATGGTATATGTCTCTCACAGCCAATGATGAGGCATTAGAAGGGGGGGAATAATATGATAGATAGATTTGACGTGATTAGAGGTGATATAACAGAGCAGAAGGTTGATGCTATTGTTAACGCAGCTAACAGTTCTTTGCTTGGTGGTGGAGGTGTTGACGGTGCTATTCATCGAGCAGCGGGACATGAACTGGTTATGGAATGTAGGGAGCTACATGGGTGCAAAACTGGGCAAGCCAAAATAACAAAGGGATATAAGCTGCCTGCTAAATGGGATATCCATACTGTTGGGCCAGTCTGGCAGGGAGGAAATAAGGGAGAAGAAGAACTATTGGCTGCTTGCTATAGGAATACTTTGGAGCTAGCAGTTAAGAATGATATAAAAACTATAGCGTTTCCATCAATAAGTACAGGAGCATACAGGTTTCCTGTGGAAAGGGCAGCCATGATAGCAATTACTGAGATAAAAAGGTTTCTACAATATAATTCAAGCATTGAGAAAGTATGGATGGTTTGCTTTGATGAGGATACATATCAAAAATATAAAGAAATATGCTGCAAGGAACCGTAGAAGAAGATAAAGTATTTTTTGTGAATATGTTGTAATGCAAGATGTTGATGCATGTACTGAGGATTTATATGTTTCTTTACTTCAAAAGAGATTCCAATGGATCAGGCCATATTGAAAAATTCAATTATTAGAGCTATTTAGCCAGCTAGCATATAAAAAGTCGGTGCTTTTGAACACCGACTTTTTATATAGTAAAATTAAACTAAATGAGTATTCATTTAAAATGAAGTAATTATTCCTAATAAGTAGCTTTTTAACGCTGCAAAGTCAATAGCATTGACAGAACCATCTTTATTAACATCAGCAAGAACCATTTGCTCTTCAGTAAGTGTGGTTGTACCTAGAAGATGCATTTTTAATGCTGCAAAATCAATAGAATTAATTGATCCATCTTTGTTAATGTCTCCGATAGAGAATGTAGGGTTTTGAGGTTCAGAACCAGAAGGTTCACCATATACAATACCTCTTCCGTTGGTTGCAACGAAGACACGTCCATAAACTCTTAAATCTCCAGTAATTGAATAATTGATAGAACCATACTGATGTTGGTCATCATTCACTCTGAACCAGCTTTTACCCATATCATCAGAACGGTAAACTGCATATAGGCCATCTGTAGCGCCGCACATATAAATTGACAAATAATCTTCCCCATCTTTAGCCTTACCGAAGCCAACAACGTCACATCTTGTAGTGTTGCTAACTTTATTTATTGTTTGACCTCCGTCAGTTGTATAAGAAAGACCTGTTGTTGGACCAGGAATCCAAACATGACCTTCTTTACCTGGGACTGCTTTAATCTTGGCAATAGGAGAATCAAGATCTGTCTTTACAGCAGTAAAAGTAAGACCTCCGTCCTTACTTATATAGAAAGTGCTATTCGCATATCCATAGAATACTTTTGGATTAACTCTATCTGAACAAACATTTGCACCTGCTGGCAAAGTACTAACAGCCTTCCATCCACCGTTCACAAAACAAAGAACTCCTTGACTTGTGCTTGGTGACCAAACGAAGGTTGAACCGTCGGCAGAAACTGCAACAGTACCACCTTGTACGATATCGTCTGCATTAGTAGCAGGGAAGGAATAACTTACGTTTGGCTGAACTTCAGCCCATGTTGTGCCTCCATCTTTAGAAATGGCAACGCTTTTTTTGATCATTTCATATTGTTCTTTATCAGTATTACCTACTCTTACTATGATTTTCGGATTGAGCTCTGCATAATCCAAACCTGTAGTGGTCGTAAATCTAGGATTTAACATCATCATATCTGGACCTACATTTAAATTCTTATGTACGAATCCACAGATATCTCCAAGCCCGCTTATCAGTTCTACACCGTCAATTGGCGGACATATTAGATCTTGGACAGCGGTTTCTTCAACTCCCATTCCCATTACTTCGATATTAACTAATTTACCACTATCCCAATCTGTCAGATTTTTTGAACCATAAATAGTAGCACCTGTACCATACATCATTTCATCGGAATCAAAAGGGTTGATTGCAAGAGCGCTCATCATCCAGCCAAGCTTTGGTGCAGGATAATTCATTATTTCGTCGCCTGTTATCAAACCGCCGTCTGCTGCGTTTATCTTATTACCAAATGTAAGCCAAGGCGCCTTTGAAATATCCATTGTATATTTGAGGTTTCTTGACGGATATGAATCACCGTGTTCCCAAATAGCATCCCAAGTTTCACCAGCATCCCTTGAACGGAAAATAAAGTTATCAGGCCACCATGATTGAAGTGATGATATTATAAGTGTATCAGGATTTTGCGCATCAACACTTAATCCTGAAAATCCGTAGTAGTTTTCATACTTTGGAGAACCATCCCAGTTTTTGCCGGAAGGAGGTGTTATATCTTTCCAAATACCTGTATTTGTATCATATTTATAAACTGCACCGTCATCACATTGATAAGGTCCTCCCCTATCACAATATGTAACATATAAAATTCCTTTGCTACTTACAACTGCATGCTGAGGAATACCGATCTTCAAAGCATTTTCATTATGCTGTTTAAAGGTAGCTTCTGTAGGCTGACCCTCAAGAGGACTCCATGTTATTCCAGCATCATGGCTTACATAAAGAGGATTTTTTTTGTCAGCGACACCTACATAAATATCCTTTGTAGGTGTACCCTTAGTTCCTTTAGCAGAATCAAAGGTTACGAAACACAAACCTAAATTATCAGATGAATATTCAAAGTTTGGATCTTCAACATAGTTTCCTACATTTGTGAAGCTAGTAACTTTTGCCCATGTTTTACCATAGTCAGTACTTTTCCATAAACCGTTGCCGCTTCTAGCAGCAAAATATAATATGTTATTGCTGTTAGGGTCTATCATTAAACGTTCACCAACTGAACGCCCAGGCATATTTCCGCCAAATTTGAAAGGTAATTCTGTTCTGGCCCATGTCTTACCATAGTCATCAGAACGCAGAATGTATCCGTTCATTGAAGTCCAACTATTTGTGTATGTACCGGCTGCAATATAAACTCGGTTTGTATCAACAGGATCAGTAGCTATACTTTCGACTCCAAGCAAATTCCATTCATCAGGTGCTACCCAATCAGTAATAGGTTTCCATTCCAATGTTTGCTTGTCCCTTATATATGCTCCTCCCATATCAGTTCTAGCATAAACAAGACCTTCTTCACTCTGGTTATAGACGATTCCACAAACATATCCACCACCACCACCGATTTTAACATTATCCCATTTATATGGAGCACTTACGGCTGCTTCTACGGGTGAAATTGGTGCTAAAAGAGAAACACTTGTAAAAACGGTAAGTAGAGAAAGAACTACAAATTTCTTAATGTTTCTTATGCGCATATGACTAACCTCCTAGATTTTTTACTATTAATTCCTTACATTTGTGTAATGTTCTAAATAAAGCTCTAATACGAGAAAATTTTTAAACTATCACAGTTAATATTTTTAGTCCACAGATATTTATGTACGAAAGCTGTCTAAAAATAGGACTGATAGTAAAAATAGTCACTCCCTTCCGTTGGATTTTGTATTTTCAGCTAGTTTAAAAATTATACTTTTATTCCCCCTTTCATATTGAAGATATTTATGTACTTAAAGTTTATTACTTATTCAGTAAACAAGGTACTGCAATAATTGCATAGTATTTACTGTAATAATTGCATAGTAATTACTGTAAAATTGAGTGGTAAGAAATTCTTTTTTAAAGCTGCAAAGCATCAAGGAGAGTTACTGTAACTTAGACAAAAAACACCAAGGTAAACAATCTATCTTAAATAATCGACTTTAAAATAGGAATAACAACAAAAAACTTCTTATAAGTAGTATTATACTGGTTTTTGCAAAATGTGACATGAAAAAAATGTAGAAAAACATATGCGAATATTAGAAATTATTAATTGTTTTCAAGTCAGCGTCCAAACCCAATCAATTGTCAGATGTAATAGGATATTATTCGAAAGCAATTGACTCTGGCAATAAATATTTCCAAACCCCAAAATTAAAGATATAATAGATAATATATTTCAAGATTCAGATAAATACAATTTATAGGGGTGTGTAACTGATGTTAAATAAATTACTAAATGAAATTGTTCCTTTAGATATAAACTCAATGAAGGCAGCTCAAAAAAAGTTGGACAGCCTAACCAAACCACTTGGAAGTCTAGGTAAGCTTGAGGATATCATAGTAAAACTGTCAGGTATAAATTCTTCTTCTTCTCCAAAGGTTGATAATAAAGCAATTGTTGTGATGTGTGCTGATAATGGTGTTGTTGAGGAAGGGGTTAGCTCTTGTCCTAAAAATGTTACAGCAGCAGTAACTTGTAATTTTACTCGAGGTATAACTGCTGTAAATGTATTTTCAAGGCTTACACAGTCAAAGGTGGTAGTAGTGGATATAGGTGTTGATGCAGATATTCAAAATGGTGCAATTCTCAACAGGAAAATCCGAAAGGGTACTTGGAATATGGTTAAGGGTGCCGCTATGACTGAAGAGGAAGCTATTAAAGGAATTATGGCTGGAATAGAGATTGTAAAGGATTTAAAAGCTGAAGGAATTAATCTTTTAGGTACGGGTGAAATGGGTATCGGTAATACTTCAACAAGTAGTGCAGTCACAGCTGTTTTCACTGATGCACCAGTTGAAAGGTTAGTTGGAATTGGCTCTGGTCTTTCAAAAGAAGCTTACATAAATAAAATAAATGTAATTAAAAGGGCCATTGAAATAAATAAGCCTGATGCTAATAATCCGATAGATGTACTTGCAAAGGTTGGTGGCTTTGATATTGCAGGCCTTACAGGTTGTTTTTTGGGAGCTGCAATATACAGGATACCAATTGTAATTGATGGTTTTATATCTGCAGCGGCGGCGTTAACAGCAATTCGTATAAATCCAATAGTTAAAGAGTATATGTTTACATCTCATGGTTCTGCAGAGCCGGGAGCTGAAATTGTTATGAATGCCATTAATATGGAACCAATGCTGAATCTGAATATGAGAGTGGGAGAAGGAACAGGAGCTGCTCTAGGTTTTCAAATTATTGACGCGGCTATGGCAGCATATACTCAGATGGGAACCTTTGATGATGCACAAATAGAGCAGTATGTTCCTCAAGAATAGTTATGAATTAGTGCTTAAGCTAGTTAAAGAAAGAATGCGGGAGGAAATATAAAATGAAAATATCAAAAGCTAGTATAAGTGCAGTGCTAATTTTTGCAATGTTATTTAGTTTTGCACCTAGTATTATATCAGGAATTACACAAAATGCCCAAGCAACTGTACAACAGCAAAAATTAGAGCTACATGCATTTTATCCTGCCCAATTGACCTTTTCTGAGCAATCAAAAAAATACATAGATTCACTTGATTCGATAAGCTTTGCATGGGCAAGAATGTATTCAGATTTATCGGAAGGCATCAACACAACTCTTGGGCAAAACGGAAACACCATGTTTTATTATCCAAAGGATTATGTTGAGGTGTTAAGATATACTAAAAGTAAAAACAAATCAATCCAGCTCAATATATTTTCTGACAGTGTAAATGCACAAAAGATATTCCCGTATCAGGAGCAGAGAGCTAAAGCAATAAAGGCTATAGTGGAAATACTACAAAAAGATATAAGTGAAGGTGAGCAAATATATTATGATGGTGTTGTAATTGATGTTGAAGGACTTCAAAATAAAGATTTAAAAGGGAATCTTGTAGTAATAAATAAGAAGACAATTGGTAGCTGGTATAGCCAATTTTTAAAGGAACTCAAAAGTGAGCTTGGTAAAACAAAAAAGAATATGTATGTTGCGGTAAATCCTTTGCTGAACTATACTGGCTATGAATATAAAGAAATTGCAGCAATCGCCGATAAAATGATAGTTATGGCTCATGATTATGAACCTGTAACAAAGCTAAACAAAGCAGAAATTCTCCAATATACCGGTTACAATTGTGTTAGCCCTATAGATAGCTTGGCACCAATAAAAAAAATACAGCTTGCAATGGAAGACATAAAGAAATATGTTAACAAGACAGACTTGAATAAAGTTATGCTTCAGATAAGCTTTGATGCAGCTCAGTGGCGATTTTATATTCCTGCTGGTTCAAGTTGGGATAAAACAAGCAAGCAAGTTATGAGTATGGAAATAAGAAATACTCCTACTTATCAGATGATTAATGAGCGAATACAAAACAAGGACGGTAAGGGTGAAGGTATAGTATACGGCTACAACAATGAACTTCAGAGCCCATTTATCCAATATCTAAATTCTTCTGACAGTACTCACAATGTAATAATATATGAGAATAGCAAAAGTATTTGTGCTAAAATAGATATGGCAAAGAAATATGGATTAGGTGGTATATCCCTATGGAGCCTGGCAAATATTCCTGACTATGATGATAAGACAGCAAAGGCGTATGGCATGGATGTTTGGAACAGTATATTAAATTCCATAAAAGTAAGTCCTGACATAAAAAAAGAAACAGCTTTTGCTTTTAAGGACAAGGTGGTAGAAAATGCTGTTAGAAAGCAACTTTTAAAACAAACAGGGACAATATATAAATCAGATTTAGAAAAGGTTTACAGGCTTGCAGTACCTGTTGGCATAAAAACGCTGACGGACTTAAAACAGATGCCTAATTTAGAATATCTAGATTTAAGCAATAATAAGATTACTGATATTTCAGCTTTGGGAAGTTTGAAGAATTTGAGGGTATTATACTTACAGAGGAACAATATCTCAAATATATCAGCACTTAAAGGCCTTTCAAAGCTAGAGGTATTATCGCTAAATGGGAATAAGCTTTCAAACATAAGTGCATTGTCGGCATTGACACAGTTGTCAGAGCTATACATAAGAGATAATAAAATTGCTAGCTATAATCCCATTGCCAATTTGACAAAGCTAAGAATCTTATATCTTAAGGGTAATGTAGCAACAAATTATTCTAGCCTTAAGACAGTTAAAAAATTGTTATTGGAATATGATTTTTGATATAGCAATACTAGTTTGACAAGGCGTTAGTTTAGTTGTATTCTGTTTACATTGAATAAACTATAAGGCTTTTATAAATAGTGTGAGGGCATAAATGTACTGGGGTAAAATTATATTTAAAAGGGAGGCACTGTTCCATGTTGTTCCATTGATAGGCTCTCCAAGTGTGATGGCATGGGTATAATATGAAAAAGTATTTGTATGGAAGTTGGGCTATACTTAAGTATTATTTATTTGTAATGGTTTTTTTCTTTATTTTTATTGTGGGATTCTATTCAAAAGCTGGCTATTTTTCAATAGCAACTTTTATTATTTTGATACCTCTTATTTACTATGAAATGACAAACTATGTTGGTTTTGATAAACGTAAATTCGGTGAAATAAGACCTTATGAAGGAGCAATATATGGATTACTGGCAATAGCGCCTTTCGTCATAATTCAGATACTGATATTATTGATTATTCCACAATTAGATTTAAGCTTTATAAGCCCTACTATACAATACGATACATTAAAGTTAACTTTAGTTAAAGTTTTTGTAGCACCAATGCTGTTTATTCCTAAAATAGCTGGTTATACTTCTGTTTGGGGATATATTATAGCATGGTTTACAATTGTTTTGTCTGCTTTTTTAGGATACTTTTCAGGATACAAAGGATTTGACTTGGGGGCTTTTACCAGAAAGCTTTTTGGAATGCAACCTAAGAAAAGAGGAACAAAGCCTAGAAAACGTTAAATTAAGAAGAAATAGTTACTAAATGTATATTTTATTGTCAATTGCTGAATATTAACAAGGAATAATTCGGTTTTTCAGCTGTTAATATACCAATTTTTGTGCCACTAGTAGGCTTGGAGGTTAATTTGAATAAGAATTCTATTGTTGCTGAAAGCTTTAACAAAACTGTTGAGGCGAAATATAATAAATTTTTAGAAGAACATGCTACATTTGATAATTATGAAGTAAAAATAGACGAAGAGAAGTTAATGCAAGAAGTAGAAGGAAAATGGCTTAATGAAGCTATTGCTGGAATTGGTAATATGACACCAAAGGAATATATAAATTCCCTTGTATCTTTACAGGATTTAATGGATTTTTTTATAGAAATAGCTTCTGTTTCTGACGTAGGCATTCCTGATATTATTATTGATAAATTAAAGGAATATGGGCTACAGGCA
This sequence comes from Bacillota bacterium, assembly GCA_023395575.1. Taxonomy (GTDB): domain Bacteria; phylum Bacillota; class Clostridia; order Acetivibrionales; family DSM-1351; genus Ruminiclostridium. The sequence goes on along the minus strand of JAEWZA010000278.1, from coordinate 14,470 downwards.
GCGGACATGCTTTTTGAATTTGTAAAGGAAAATATTGAAATGCAAGCAGATTCAAATAGCTTAGCCCTTTCGCATGCAGTCTTTGCTATTGGAATTTTAAAACATAATGAATATAAAGAAAAGCTAATTGAGTTACTGTTGAAATACTCCAACGAGGAGATGATTTCAGAGGCAATATGTGCTGCTATTATCGAATATGGAGATGAAATTTTGAGGGACTTGATTAAGTCCTTCAATGAAGCGGAGCAAGAGTTAATTAAGGAGTATTTGCTTATTTGTATTGCTGAAATTTCAAAGAGGCATCCATCAGATGAAGTTTTCTTTCTGCTTAAAAATGCTTTTAGAGTTTTGGAAAATAAAAAGGTGGCGGCTGAAGTTCTAGGTGACTATGGTGATGGAAGAGCTATAGCAATGCTTAGAGGCTATATCATTAAGAACGATAAAAAAATTGACAAGGAGACTTTTGATTTGATAAGAGCTGTGATTAAGAAGCTCGGTGGAGAAATAGACGACTTAGTGTATAGTAATTAACTCAAACTTCGCACACATTCACAATCCATGTTCATAGTGTGCTAAAACCGACATCGTGTTGGTTTTCCAGCAGAAAAACTTGGAGCTTGCTGAACATTTTTATATATACAGATGCAAACATAGATGAATACTGCTTTTGTGATTTCTCTAAAATTCATGTATTTATTCGGCAAGCTTTTCTCACCCAACTAATTCATGCAATTATTTTTAACCCAACTTTCCATTGATAATGCAACCACACCAAATATTACCAGGCTTTAAGCAGTATATCCAACTGCGGAGTTTTAACAATTGACTTGAAATTATTATCTATAATTTGTGCGAGCCATCAGTTTCTTACTTGACGTATTGGTTTGCCAAGCAAATTTCTTGATTTAGTCATATTGAAGCCAGTTATGAATATCCATAATAATAAGGATATTCATAACAACTAAAGGATGGTTTCTATGATAGTAGTGATTAGAAAGAAAAATGTATTTTTTTTGGCATTATTACTCTTATTCTCTGTAACTGTATTTAGCATTGGATTTGCAGTTGATTATTCAAAACCTGTTACTGGAGATTCTGAGCAAAAACCAATAACTGAACAAGCAGCGGTAACTAAGACTATTATTCTTGATGCTGGACATGGCGGTGAGGACCCAGGTGCAGTCAGCGACTATAGTGGTTTAAAAGAGAAGGATGTAAATCTCAACATTGTTATGCTGGTTAAAGATTTGTTAGAAAAGGATAATTACAAGGTTATTTTAACTCGTGATTCTGATCAACTAGTTTATGGTACCGAAACAAAAAACATATTACAAAAGAGAAGAGAGGACTTAACTAGAAGGAAGCAAATTATGGATGAATCAGGTGCAGATATTGTGGTTAGTATTCATTTAAACAAATTTGCTCAAACAAAGTATCATGGTGCTCAGGTGTTTTTTCCTCCTAATTCTCCAAACAGTCAAAAGCTTGCAAATGAAATTCAAAATTCAATTAGACTAAATGTAGACAATACTAATGACAGAGTTGCACTTGTGAAAAAGGATCAAATAATGATACTAAAAAATCTTAAAACAACAACTGTAATAGTTGAGTGTGGTTTCCTATCAAATTCAGACGAAGAGAAAAAACTTTCTACAGAAGAATATCAAGGCAAGCTTGCAAAAGCAATTAAGGGAGGCGTTGACAGCTATTTTAAAGGAAATAGTGAAAAGCCTTCAAAATGATGAAATTACTGTGAAAATTGAATATAAAGTACGGTTAGTGCTTTTAACAGTAAAGCTAATAAAAATAGATTTAGTAAAAACTTCTGCCTGAAGTCGTTGGCAGAAGTTTTTGTGTCAATTTCAGGTACAAGAGGACTTGGTAAATTATTTAACCCATTTTTATAGCATATTTATCTGCAAATTACAAAATATGTAGATGGAATAGGCTATATTTTGTTATAATGGTTAATAGGTTTATTCAATTTAATAAAAGTCAATTACTGATTTAAAGCCTCCGACCCATAACAATTAACAATTATTTGTCTTTTTATTTGATATTGCTAGTACACTTGATATTATTAGGCTTTAAATAGTATATTCAACTACGAAGTTTGAGTAAATAATTTAACAGATGGAGAATTAACGTGATAGTACTAAATTGTAACAATATAGGTTTTGCATATGGAACTGAAACTATTATTAAAGATATTTCTTTTAGTGCACAGGAGAACGATAAGGTTGGCCTAGTAGGTGTCAACGGTGCTGGAAAGTCAACTTTATTTAAGATTATAACAGGTGAGTTAAATCAAGAAAGTGGAGAGGTTTTTGTTTCTAAAGATTTGGCTTTGGGATATCTTAAGCAGAATGCTGCTCTAAATACTGACAATACTCTATGGGATGAATTGATTGAGGTTTTTAGAGAACTAATAGATATGGAAAAAGCTATTAATAGAATTGAAATAGAAATAAGCAGTACCACCGACAAGGACAAGCTTGACGCTCTTATGAAAGAATACAGCAGACTATCTGAGAGATTTTCTTATCTCGGGGGATATGAGTATAATAGCCGAGTTAGGGGAGTGCTACGTGGACTTGGCTTTGATGATAGTGAATTTAGCAAGAAGGTCAATATTCTAAGTGGTGGTCAAAAAACTAGATTGGCATTGGCAAAGGTATTACTTGAAGAGCCGGATATACTTATGCTGGATGAGCCAACTAACCACTTGGATATAGCTGCTGTTGAGTGGTTAGAAGACTATTTAAAAAGCTACAAAAAGTGTTTGCTAATAATTTCCCATGACAGATATTTTCTTGACTCTGTAACCAATAGGACTATTGAAATAGAAAACTGCACCAGTACTGTTTATAACTGCAACTATTCCGCTTATGTTAAACAGAAAGCTACTAATAGGGAGATACAGGAAAAACACTATCAACTGCAGCAGAAGGAGATTGCCCGTCAGGAAGCATATATTGAACAACAAAGAAGATGGAACAGGGAAAGAAATATTATTGCTGCAGAGAGCAGATTGAAGGCACTTGATAGGATGGAGAAGATTGACAAGCCCTCTGTTCAACCTCAAAAGATAAGAATGAGGTTTAATCAGACAATAGCCAGTGGTAATGAGGTTTTAGAGGTGGACTCTCTTTCAAAGAAATATGATGAGAGAGAGTTGTTTAAAAACGTAGGCTTCAAGATTAGAAAGGCCGAAAGAGTATTTTTATTAGGTCCAAATGGATGTGGGAAATCCACTTTGCTCAAAATATTGGCAGGAAGACTTGAAGCTTCTACTGGAAAATACAGCTATGGAGTTAAGGTTAGACTTGGTTACTATGATCAGGAAATGTCTGATTTAAACCTAGATAATACTATACTTGATGAAGTTTGGAGTGTAAATCAGAAGTTAGTTCAGACTGAGGTTAGAAGTGCGCTTGCGGCCTTTTTATTTACTGATGAAGATGTATTTAAAAAGATATCTGTTTTAAGTGGTGGAGAAAAAAGCAGGGTTGCAATGCTGAAGCTTATTTTCTCAGATGCCAATTTCATAATATTGGACGAGCCCACAAATCACCTTGATATTAATTCACGTGAAATTTTAGAGGCGGCGCTGAATGAATATGAAGGTACTTTGTTGATTGTATCCCATGATAGATATTTTATTGATAAGCTTGCTACAAGAATAATTGATATTGGAACAAGTCCAGTAATTGATTGCATGGGTAACTATACATTTTACTCTACCCATTACAAAAAAAATCTTGCTGATAGAAAAACAAATGAAGCAGTTACTATATCAGAGGCTAAACAGACACATATTGCAACAAAAGAAGAACGCAGCAGAATACGTAAGCTTGAAAAGCAGCTAGCAGACGCAGAAAGGGATATCGCTAAGCTTGAACAGCGTTTAAAGGACATAGATGACGAAATGGTTGAGTTTGCTACAGATCATGTTAAATTAATTGAGTTGAGTGAGGAAAAGCAGCTAAAAGAAACTGAACTAGAGGATTTATATGCTGTGTGGGCGGATGTGACTGAACAGTTAGATGTATAGTAAAATAACTTGAGCTGCCAAAAATAAGAAAACCATAGGCTATAAAATTTGTTTCGATAAAGCATCGTTACTCAAACTTCGCAGTCTGCACCAATGGATTCTGATGTGCGAAGTTTGAGTATTATCAACAAAAAATGATTTATAAACTTGATTTAACCATTAATTAATTCTATAGCAAGACGGGAATTATCCTCAGATTTATTTATCAGTGCTTCAATGGCTCCTGAGAGCTCATCTTTTATCAATTCTTTGTTTTGCATTACATAATTAACTTTTACTCGCAATTCTTCAAAGGAAAGGTCTTTAACATTGCCAACAGAGGGCTGGTTAATGTACTCCAAAAACCCTTCTACTTTTGGTTGATAACTTATACCAATAAATGGAACATTCATATACGCTGAAAATATTAGAGCATGAAGTCTCATTGCAATAATAATATCCATTTTATTTATTATTGCAAAGGTTTCTGATACTGAATGGGTGTCACTGATAATATAACTATCTGTTTTCATTTTTGATACAATATTTTTTATTGTAAAAATATCAGCATGGTATTCCATAGGAATGAAAACTGGCTTTAAGTTATACTTCAAGTATACATAATCTGCTATCTCAGCGATAGTCTTTTCGTATTTTGAATGCTGATAATCTTCCAAACCAGGGCATCTTCTTACTGAAAAGCCTGCATATTTACCGTCAAAGGGTATACCTTCTTTGATAAATAGTTCTTCAATCTGAATGTTATTATCTATCTTTAGGGCTAGTGCTGCATCTGCTGTAAGGAATATTTTTGGCTTTGTTATTTCCATTCTTTGCAATTCATTGAAGGATAACTTTTCTCTAACAGTTATAACATCAGCTCTATTTAGTATCCTTCGTGAAAGTCTAGCATTAAATGGTTTATTAATAGGACCTATACCATTTGCATAGAACATGACCTTAAGCTTAAGCTTTTTTGCCAGCCATGCTGTGCCTAAATAATAAATTAGAGATCTAGAGCTTGTGCTGTCCTGAATAATGTTACCACCGCCATAAATAAAGAGCTTAGCTTTCTTCATGGCAAAATATACAGTAAATACATTTTTTCTGTTAATGGAATTAACATCAAAGCATTTGCGAGTTTCCTCTGGCCTTCTTGATAGAGCTAATATAGATATATCGGGTTTGCTTTGTCTAAGGTTACAGACTATAGATCTCAACATGGCATCGTCACCGATATTGTTAAAACCATAATATCCAGAAATTATAGCATCGTACTTTTTCTTTTTAGTTTTATTTGTAATATCCTTTGAAATTGAAGTATAAATTTCTAGCTGGGTTTTACACATGGCAGTAAGAGAAAACTCTTTATCTGCTTTAGCATAGAGCTTATTTCCAAAGTCTATTCTCTTGGTTTTATCTGAAGCAAGGGAAAGCAATTGCTCAGCTAGAGTATTATAATCACGTGGCTCAAAGAGATATCCATTTACAGAGGACTCAATCAAGTCAGGAATGCCACCTACTCTACTGCAAATAGTTGCTTTTGAGAGGCGTGCACCTTCTAACAGATAATATGGGAAGCCTTCGCTGATTGAGGTCATAACATTTATATCTAGAATACTAATTAGTTCATATGGGTCATTTAGCCAGCCTACAAAGAATACATTTTTATTTAGTCCAAGATTGATTGCACGAGCTTTTAATTCTTTGCCTTCATCTCCTTCTCCACCAATAAGGAATTTAACATGAGGGTTTTTCTGAACAACAAGTCTTGCTGCCTCAAGGAGAGTACCAATATCCTTTACCGGGTCTAGTCTCGCAGCTGTACCCACCAGAACATCATCTTCATTTAAGGAAATATTATATTTCTTAGCGAAGTCCTTTCTAGAATAATCTTTTAGTGGTATGCTGAAATCGATACCGTTAAGGATTGTATAGATTTGATTGTCATTAAAGCCTCTTTCAGTTAGCATCTTCCTAAATGCTGACGTTACAACAATATAATAGTCAAGACTTCGAAGCACACTAGAATTTAACAAGCCTATTGTGATTCGTTTATAAAAGCTCTGCATATAGTCCAGTCTATAATCGCTATGCATTGTTGTTACAACAGGCACTTTACATGCCTTTTTAACTGCATATGCAAAAATATTGGCTTTTGCGCCGTGAGCATGAATTATATCAAAATTATTTTTATTAACGTAATCAATTGTTTTTTTAATATCCAATACAACATTGGAGGATTTTATAACTTCTACCTTTAGTCCCATTGCACGGGCGTCATCTGCAAAGGCTCCCGGTCTAAGACTCAAAAGAGTAACGTCTATATGGGAAGTGAGTTCCTTTACCAGTGATAGAACGTGTACCTTTGCTCCACCGACATCTCCTCCGCCGATTATGTGCAAAACTTTCATTTTAGCTCTCCTCATATTTTCATATATTTCAGCTATCTCCAAACTAATCATACCTGCATAAATACTTTTTTGATAAGTTGTTACTAAGCTGAATAAGTACTAACTGATTTATTTTAAGTAATACATTTCATAAGATTCTTCATCATTATTCTAATAGAATAAGTGCAATGCTCTGAGAATTGATGAGGCCTCTAGAAATATATGACTATTTTATCACGCATTTATATTTTTGACACTATGATTTTTATGTAGAACAATTGCTTAAAAAAATTAAACTACTTTATATTCACAAATTTAGATTATTAATCAAACTTTTCATTTGATGAGTTAAACACATTCAACTGGGGAAGTTGAGTTGTTAATATACAAAGTTGCTCAAACATTAAAAAGTAATTTTATAATAGTATGGCTGGCGTTTTATTTCAATAAATTTACTATTATGTAACGTATAGGCAATACTTATTGACAATAAAATAACAAAGATGATATAATACCTACACAAACAGAGTTATGAGGTGAGGATTCTAATGAATTCAAAGAAAATTTCTATTGCTGTAATAAAAAGGCTTCCAAGATATCATAGATATCTCAATGATTTGCTTGAAATTGGTATAAAAAGAATATCTTCAAAAGAATTGAGTATAAGAATGGGAATTACTGCTTCTCAAATTAGACAGGATCTTAATTGCTTTGGGGGATTTGGACAACAGGGATATGGATATAATGTTGAGTCTCTATATAATGAGATTGGTAATATTATGGGAATCAACAAAACATTTTATGCAATTATAATTGGAGCAGGTAATATGGGTCAGGCACTTGCCAATTATGTGAACTTTGAAAAAAGAGGTTTCAAAATAATTGGTATATTTGATTCAAACCCGGACATCATAGGGAAAACAATTAAGGACATAGAAGTTTTTGATATCGAAGAGTTGGACGAGTTTGTAATAAACAATACTGTCGATATCGCTATGTTATGTGTTCCATATAAAGTTACAGCTGCTATTGCTGACAAAGTTGGTAGGCTAGGAGTTAAGGGGTTATGGAATTTCTCTCCAATGGACTTAAAAATTCCATACGATGTTATTGTAGAAAATGTTCATTTAAGTGATAGTTTAATGGTTTTAGGCTACAAGCTAAATGAGAAGTTTGAAAGGGAACAAAAGGACTAGTACTCTAAAGACTATTATTCTAAGAAATAATTTTAATAAAAATAGTACTTAATAATTACATAATAAGATGATGCAATAAGCATATAAAAATTTCTTGCTAATTATCTTAGCGACAAACCATTGATAAGGCTTCCATACCGATGGGTTTTTTGTTTTGATTCAAATGAAGTTATATCAATATCTTTAAACATGTTGAAAACACATAAATTTCTATACGCTAAAAAGGACGGCTAAGAGCCGTCCATAATTTTTTTAAACCTTTAATCTTTTCTAAACACTTTATATTGGAAATCTGAAAATATTCTATAAGCATTATCGGTATTATCTTGATCCAATAATGTTATTCTAAGACATCCTTGTTCATATTCACGGCTATTAGATACATTTATATTTTTTATGTTAATGCCATTATTACCTAATAATGTAGCTATCTTACCTATAATACCAGGCTTATCTTCTATATCCAAAATCAATTCAAAGCTTTTTGGAATAAGGCCAACAGGGGAAGTTGAAAAACTGTCTCTGAAGGCTTTGGCATTACTAAAAAAATTATATATTTCTCTGTTATTAGAACTATTAATATTATTTATAGTAGTATCAATTATTTCCTTACATTTATCAAGTAGCTCAATTATGATTTTGCTATTGCTTAATACAACATTTTCCCACATTGTTGGATTAGAAGAAGCTATACGTGTAATGTCTTTGAAACCACCAGCTGCTAAAAGTTTTATTAACTCAGAATCATTCTCATTTTTTGCCAAAGTAACTAATGTGGAGGCTATGATATGAGGTACATGGCTAATACACCCAGTTACAACATCATGCTTTTCAGGCGATACGATAATAGGAATAGCACCAATTCCATTGAGTAATTCCGCCAATGCAGATAATGCAGATTCCGTTGCTGTCTTAGCTGGAGTTAATACATAATACGCATTTTGAAATAAGTGGCCAAAAGAATTAGAATATCCTGATTTTTCAGTACCAGCCATGGGGTGGCCACCAATAAAGATTGGTGGCTTCTCAAGACTGTCAATATAACTGCAAATCTCATTTTTTGTACTAGCAACATCTGTAATAATACAGTTTTTATTTATATTTTTTGATAACTGAGCAATAAACTCAATAGTTTTTCTAATTGGTGTACAAATAAATATTATATCTGAGTCCCATATTTCAGCACAGCATTCACTAAAGCCTTTGTTAATAACACCATCTAACTCTGCTATTTTGAGTGAATCAACGCAATTATCTACGGCATATATGTGTACATTTTCATTTTGATGGCGAAATGCCTTTGCTAAGGAACCGCCTATCAGTCCAAGTCCAATAATTGAAATTTTATTTAGAACCATAAGTAAACTCTCTCTCTAAAATTGGTGCCAGCTTAGAGATGTCATTACAAAGTGAGTCAAATTCGTTAGGGTTTAGCTGCTGAGCAGCATCAGATAATGCACACATTGGATTTGGATGAACCTCTACAATTAGCCCATCTGCACCTGCTGCTATTGCTGCTCTAGATAATGGGACAACGTATTTTGACTTGCCAGCCGCATGACTAGGGTCAACGATAACAGGCAAATGACTGGTATTCTTAGCTACAGGAACAGCACTTAAATCAAGAGTATTTCTTGTGGCTGTTTCAAAAGTTCTGATACCTCTTTCGCATAGAACAACATTGTAGTTGCCTTCGCTCATAATGTATTCTGCTGCATTCAACCATTCATCTATAGTTGTAGAAGAACCACGTTTTAATAGAACAGGTTTCTTTGACTTTCCAACTTCTTTCAGTAACTGAAAGTTTTGAACATTTCTTGCACCAATTTGAAACATATCAACATAAGGAATAGATAACTCAACAGCTTTATCGCTAGTTACTTCAGTTATTATTTGGAGACCAGTAGCTTTTTTTGCTTCTAATAATAGCTTTAGACCTTCTTCTTCTAAACCTTGAAAGGCATAAGGAGATGTTCTGGGCTTAAATGCACCACCTCTAAGAAATTGAGCTCCTGATTTCTTGACAGCGTGTGCTGCCTCCATTATTTGCTCATAACTTTCTACGGCACATGGTCCTGCCATAATGGTTATTTCTTTTCCGCCTATTTTAACGCCATTAACATCTACTACACTTGGTTCTGGTCTGAAAGTTTTTCCAGCCAGTTTATAAGACTCAACAATGGGTACTAGCTTATCAACGCCAGGCATAAGCTCCAAAGGTATATCTCTTAATACACTTTTGTCACCAAGAATACCAAGGATCGTTCGCTCTGTTCCTTGGGAAATGTGTACCCCTAAACCAGAGTTCTTTAAAACATTCACTACATCGTCAATTTGCATTTGATTTGACTTTGGATTCATTACTATAATCATTAAATCAACATCCTTTCTACCGTTTTACTATTTTAAATTCAAATTACACCGTAATACCCGTAATACCATGTTACCAGAATTAATAAAAATCAGTCTCATATACTTTATGCAAGGATGATAAAATCCAAGCAGAAGGCTATTAGTAACTGACTTAAAATCTGTAACACTATATATTATATAGCAAATAGAGCAAAAGATAAAGAAAAACAGATTAATTACTGAACTTTCCTTAATAGATATTAATATACTGTAAGCGTTGTATATTTAACTGCGAAGTCTGAGTTTATTACAAAACCATGCACGCAATTACAATTATGTTAGTTAAAAGCAGGTTTCATCCGTATTTAGAATCATATAACAAGCCCATATAAAAAATATAAAAATTTTTTATAATAAAAAAGGTAAATTACATATATAAATAGAATAGATAATATTAAGTTACCAATATTCTTAAATTTAAATATTGTATTTAAATCTTTTATATAAAATATATTACTCATTGTTTAGGCTATAGTATTTTATTACCTTAAATCTACTCTGAAATTTGAAATCAATTTTATACACTTACCTTTTGTATATTTGCAGGGGGCAAAGGGTTTAGCCCTTGTAATTTTGCTTTGGCTTTAAAAGCAGTTTTAACATACAAGTGTGAAATGATTATAAAATAATAAGGGGGAATGATTATGAAGGACTATGCCGTACAAAACATACGGAATATATGCCTCTTAGCTCACGGTAATGGAGGAAAAACTACATTGGCTGAGGCTATGCTATTTAATGCTGGTGTGCTGGACAGATTTGGAAAAGTCGTTGATGGAACTACCACAATGGACTACGATCCAGAGGAATTTAAAAGAAAAATATCTATTAGTACTGCAATAGCAGCATGTGAATGGCTGGATAATAAGATTAATATAATTGATACTCCCGGTTATTTCGACTTTGTTGGAGAGGTAATGCAGGGAATTCGTGTTGCAGATAGTGCTATTATAGTCGTTTCTGCAAAGAGTGGTGTTTCAGTAGGAACAGAAAAATCTTGGACATATGCAAATAATCGTAAGATTCCAAGAATTTTCTTCATTAACAAGATGGATGAAGAAAATGCTAATTTCGATGCTTCTTATGATAAGATGTCATCGGTATTCGGAAATAGTGTAATCCCTTTCCAGCTTCCAATCTATGAAGCTGAAAAATATGTTGGTTATGTTGACATAATCAGTATGAGTGCGAAAAAATTCCAAAAGGATAAGCTGGTTGATGCTGAAATTCCTGCGGATTTAACAGATAGAATATCCCAAATAAAAAGTTCACTTAATGAGTTAATAGCTGAGACAGACGAAAGCTTGATGGAAAAATTCTTTAGTGGTGAGGAGTATACTCAGGAAGAATTTTATAGAGGCATTAAAGCGGGTGTTGCTGATAGAACAATTGCGCCTGTATTTTGCGGCTCAGCTTTTCAAAACATGGGTGTTAAGGAATTGATGAATGCAATTGTTTCATTTTTTCCATCCCCTGAATATGTAGTTGAAAAGGCAACGAAAGTTGGAGCAGATGATATTATTGAAATAAAGCCAAATGCTACCGGAACATTATCTGCCTTTGTATTTAAGACCATTGCAGACCCATTTGTAGGGAAAATTTCAATGTTTAAAGTTTATTCTGGAACATTTAAATCTGATACAACTGTATATAATCCTACTACAGAGAAAACTGAAAAGGTAGGACAGATATTTATTATGCGCGGAAAGAAGCAAATTCCTGTGGACAAATTAATTGCCGGTGATATAGGTGGCGTAGCAAAGTTAGCAGGAACTAATACAAACGACACGTTATGTGATATTTCAAACCGCATAGCATATGAAAAAATAGATTTTCCTGAGCCTGCAATATCTATGGCTATTGAGCCTAAGGCAAAAGGTGATGAAGAAAAGATTAACTCCGGACTTCACAAGCTTCAGGATGAAGATCCAACCTTTAAACTTTCACTAAACACAGAGACACATCAATCCTTAATTTCTGGAGTGGGAGAGCAGCATTTAGATGTAATTGTAAGTAAGCTTAAAGCTAAATTTGGAGTTTCAGTAAATCTGGTAAATCCGAAGGTTGCTTATAGAGAAACCATAAAGAAAAAAGTTAAAGTAGAAGGAAAACACAAAAAACAATCGGGAGGTCATGGACAATACGGACATGTGTGGATAGAGTTTGAGCATGGGGATACAGAAGATTTAACTTTCCAAGAAAAGATATTTGGAGGGTCTGTACCTAAAGCATATCATCCTGCAGTTGAAAAAGGCCTTAGGGAGGCTATTGTCCATGGTGTACTTGCAGGATACCCAGTTGTGAACCTTAAAGCTACTTTGCTAGATGGCTCGTACCATGATGTTGACTCATCTGAAATGGCATTTAAAATTGCAGCAAGATTGGCATACAAAAAGGGTCTGCCTCTTGCAACTCCCATATTACTTGAACCAATAGCAAATGTAAAAATTAATATTCCTGAAAAATATATGGGGGATATTATTGGTGATTTGAATAAAAGACGAGGACGTGTTCAGGGTATGAATTCTCTCGAAGATGGGTATCAGCAAATTGAGGCTGAAGTACCGCAAGCGGAAATGTTCAGATATGCAACAGACTTGAGATCCATGACACATGGAAGAGGCTCTTTTACTCTCAAAATTGAACGATATGAAGAAGTGCCTGCAATGGTTGCAAATAAAGTAATCGAAGAGGCTAAGAAGAATATGGCTGAGGAGGATGAAGATTAAAGCAAAAACATTGGGCTTCTGAGAAAAATCAGAAGCCCAATGTTTGTTTGTTTGTTTGCATGGATTTTTAATCCAATTTATGAAGTCATTAATTGAATACAAAAGTTAATTGTACTGAATAGTATTTTTTTTATAGTAGAAAATATAAGAGCAACAAAAAAGAAATATTCAGTGACAAGAAAGACGACCTTTCATTTGATAAATTTTCCCACTTATACAATTTCCAAGTGGGAAAGATAAGTAAAAAAGTATTGCATGCCTTTTTTAAATATATTATAATTTAGTTAAGGTCAAAGAAAGTCAAAATCAATTTTACGGAAATGGAGGTTATGTCTTGGCTAGTTTGAGTGATTTAATTGAAAATTTTATAAAACAAATGATTTCAGATACAAATGGTGCAATAGAGATTCAGAGAAATGAATTAGCCAGCCATTTTAACTGTGTTCCATCTCAAATAAATTATGTTATTTCTACCAGGTTTACAACTGATAGGGGCTATTATGTTGAGAGCAGACGTGGTGGAGGCGGGCATGTTAAGATTAAGAGGATTAATATTTCTATTCCAGGCAATTATATAATGCATATTATAGCTTCAATGGGATCAAGTATTTCACAACAGTCAGCGGAAGTATTTATTAATAATTTTGTTGATTATAATGTTATAAACCAAAGAGAGGCTTCTATAATGAAGGCGGCTATCAGTGATAAAGTAATTGGAGGTATTCCGATGCCTGATAGAGATATCTTAAGAGCTGCACAATTAAAGAATATGATAATAAGTTTGATAGTTTAATATACTAAATTGAATTTAAAAAATAGAAAAGATATAACTTGAATACAATTTAGTATGGAAAGCAAAAAGATATAGAGGTGATATAATGCTCTGTCAAAATTGTCAGAAGAGAGCGGCAAAGGTGCAAATCACACAAATAAAAAACAACTCAAAGATTGATCTTTATTTATGTGAGCAGTGCGCAAATGAGTTAGGACATACAGAATTTGTAGCACCATTTGGATTTAATGATTTACTATTTGGTTTATTTGGTTCACAAGTAAAGCAAGAAGCACCCACCAGTTTAAAATGTAAGAATTGCGGGATGGAATACAACGAATTTTTAAAGAGCTCAAGAGTTGGTTGCAGCAACTGCTACAAGGCATTTGAACAAAAGCTTGATCCTATTATAAAAAGGCTTCATGGAAATGTTGAACATCATGGGAAGGTACCTAGCAGAGTTAGTAGCAATATAAGTGTACCAAATGAAATTGAGAAGCTTAAGATACTTTTAAATGAATCAATTCAAAAGGAAGAGTATGAAGAAGCAGCAAAAATTCGTGACAGAATCAGGAGCCTGGAGGTGGGGGAATGAGTGGGAAAAAGGTAGAAAAGGGGCCGGAATATGATATAGCTGTTACAAGCAGAGTGAGACTCGCTAGGAATTTTGCGGATATACCTTTTTCAGTTAAAATGAGTTCAAAGCATCATAATGAGCTTATAAAGAGAATGCAGGAAATAATTACACAAAATAAATCCCATAGCAAGCTAATGTTTGCAGATATAACTGCAATGCATCCAGTTGACAGGATTTCACTAATGGAAAGACACCTTATAAGCCCTGATTTAGCTGAAACTAAAGTAAATTGTGGAGCATTTATAAATGAAGATGAGAATTTGAGCATAATGGTTAATGAAGAGGATCATATTAGAAT
>JAEWZA010000219.1 GCA_023395575.1 Bacillota bacterium | reverse complement strand
CCTATCAAAGGCAGGCTTAGAAAGGTTAGCAAGGTAGATATGACAAGAAGTTAGTTAATCAACTGGGAAAGTTGAGTTAGTTATGAACAAATTAGATTTCCTTAGATTCATTTATATAAATAGCATAAACATATAATTATCCAGAGTAGTAAAGCTAATTATTTGATATTTAAAGTATAAGGATATTAGAAGTTATAGATAAAGGTTATTAGAACTTATAGATTTAGGATAAAAAACATTCATATATCTATCACTAAATGGATATAAATCGTGTGGCTAAAAAACTAATCATAAAGTAACATATTGTTACAGGAATATACAATATATGATTAGGAGCGGATTAAATGAATCAAGGGAAGGTACAAACTAGCAGATATCGATGGATACCGGTTATAGCAAGTATTGCAATTCAAATGTGTTTAGGTACAGCTTATATTTGGAGCGTATTTCAATCGTACTTAATCATAGGAAAAACTACACCAAATGCATTGTTTGAGTGGCCAGCCACCTATGGAACCTTGGCATACTCTTTATTGCTTGGAATTTTAACTCTTGGAAGTGTTGTTGGTGGAAAAATTCACAATAAGCTGAAAAATCCAAGGCCAGCTATAATTGCAGGAGGAATTATACTTGGAATAGGATTTTTTCTTGCTCAGTTTACAACAGAGTCTACACCATGGTTGCTCTGGCTTACTTATGGAGTTCTAGGTGGTTTTGGAATGGGAATGGCTTATACGACAACTATTTCAACCTGCCAAAAGTGGTTTCCAGATCGCAGAGGTATGGTAACAGGGATAATTGTTTCAGCACTTGGCTTTGGAGGCTTGGTATTTACACCTATTGCAGAAGCACTTATAGGCCAAATTGGTGTTTTAAAGACCTTTGCAGTTTTGGGTGGTATATTTATAGTTGTTACTATTATAGGAGCTATTTTTATTAAAAATCCTCCTGAAGATTTCAAGCCTGAGGGATGGACACCATCGGTAAAAAAGACTGCTGCTATAGTGCAGGATTTTACACCTGGTGAGGTTTTGAAAATGCCACAGTTTTATATGGTAACACTAGCTTTGATGTGTGCTACTGCAGCAGGTTCAATGATGATTCCAATGGCAAAGATACTAGGCTTACAGCCTGATAGTGGCTTGTCAAGTAGTACAGCAGTTGCGGGAGTTATGATTATATCAATTTGTAATTCCTTTGGACGATTATTCTGGGGTTGGATATCAGATAAGCTTGGAAGAAAGCAAACAATATTAATTCTCTTATTCTTAGCAGGTGCTTCAATCATTGGAGTATCATTTGCAAAAGCGTATATAATGCTAGCGTTTATAGCAGTTATAGGCTTTTCTTATGGAGGATTTCTTGGAGTATTCCCAGCGTTAACTGCTGATTTTTGGGGTACAAAGCATGGGTCACAAATTTATGGTATGGTTTTATTAGGCTTTGGTGTAGGAGCAGTTGCTTCGTCATATATTGTAGCGCACTTTAGTAAAACAAAAGCCTTTTCTACAGCGTTTATAATAGCTGCTATTGCAGCTTTAGTGGGAATTGTAATAATATCCTTCATAAAAGCACCACGTGACAAAGCTAAACAAGCAGTAAAGAGCTAATGGGGAATTAGTGAAAAAAATATAAATATATTTATTTACGAGAAACAGAAGCGATGGGATTAATCCTATCGCTTCTAAATTTATACTCAAAGGTTATGACAGCCTTATTTTACATAAAAATCTTTTCTTATAAATATAATAACGGTATACTATAAGCATATAGCATAGAAATAATGCTTCTTAAAATATTAACTCAGCAAATATCTTGGGAGTAATATTAAAAATAAAAGGAAAAGGAATATCATATGGTAGAATTAGGTAAGACGCAATGCTTAGTAGTACTTAGAAAAACTCAGATTGGTGTATATCTTAACAAAAAAAACAGTTCTGACAGGGAAGACATTTTGCTGCCCAAAAGCCAAGTGCCCGAAGGTACAGAGGTGGGAGATGAAATAGAAGTATTTGTTTATAAAGATTCGGAAGACAGGCTAATAGCCACTGTAAGAAAGCCAAAGCTTGAGGTGGGAGAATTAGCAGTATTAAAGGTAATAGAAAATACAAGGATAGGTTCATTTTTAGATTGGGGCTTGGAGAAAGATTTATTTTTACCTTTTAAAGAACAAACAACAGAGGTTATAGAAGGTGGAAATTATTTGGTAGGCTTATATATAGATAAAAGCGATAGATTATCTGCAACAATGAAGGTATATGAGCTGCTGGAATTTCAGTCACACTACAAAGAAAAAGACAGAGTCCATGGTACGATATATGAGATTAGCAAGGAGCTGGGAGCCTTTGTGGCTGTAGAAAACAAGTATCATGGCTTAATTCCAAATAAAGAGTTATATGGCAACTATGCTGTAGGTGAAAATGTTGAAGTAAGAGTTAAAAGGGTAAGACAAGATGGAAAGCTTGAATTAAGCTTGAGAAATGAAGCCTACAGCGAAATTGAAGGCGATTCTAAAAAAGTTATGGATAAGTTAGAGTCTAAAGGAGGAAAACTTCTGCTAAATGACAAAAGCTCTCCTGAAAGTATTAAAGCTGAATTTGACATAAGCAAGGCTGCTTTTAAAAGAGCAGTAGGCAGACTTCTAAAAGAGGGTGCCATCAAGATTACAGATGAAGGCATTGAGAGAATGTGGTAACAAACTATTGATAATTCAACCGCACCAATAGATTTTTATGTGCGA
This sequence comes from Bacillota bacterium, assembly GCA_023395575.1. GTDB lineage: Bacteria > Bacillota > Clostridia > Acetivibrionales > DSM-1351 > Ruminiclostridium. The sequence continues at coordinate 5,421 of JAEWZA010000219.1, read as the reverse complement.
TGTTTGAGTAAATAAAAAGTAGTAGGAAAAATAATATTTAACTTAGCAAAAGGAGGAAGCATCATGGGATTAATGGATGGATTACTTGGTAATGCATCAGAGGTAAAAATTGATGACATTCAAAAGGAATTGGGTAATCTCCTTGCAAATGGAGAAAAAATTGAAAGAGCATATAAACTGATTCGTGATTACTTTGTTTTTACAGATAAAAGACTGCTGATGGTGGATAAGCAGGGAGTGACTGGCAAAAAAGTTGAGTATCATTCAATTCCTTACAAAAGTATTATTCATTTTAGTATAGAAACAGCTGGACACCTTGACCTAGATGCTGAATTGAAAATTTGGCTTTCTGGCTCTCAGATGCCAGTTCAAAAGACATTTAATAAAAGTCTTAACATCTATGAAGTGCAAAGTGTACTTGCAGGATATGTTTTGAAATAGGGAAATGTAGGGGCTGTTGTAAAAACAAAATTTTCTGTATACCGATGTTTTATTGCAAAAAATAGTACTAAGTAGCAATATATATCTAATTGTGAAGCTCGGTTAGAAATTGATGCTAGAAATAATAGGTGAAGAACAAGTAATGTAGCCGACACAGCGGAAGTAAGTAGCTGTGAGTATTAGCTCAAGACAGGATGCCTTGTGTTATACGGTCGGCGGAAGTGCTTGTTATTTACCGTAATTATTTCAGCGTCGATTTCGGGGGCGAGCCATAGATATATATTACACGGGAGTACTATTTAAGCAGTTTACTGTTGATATATATTATTTCTTGTTTTGCAACAGTCCCTTTATTTTTTAGGAATGTATATTTTATGTTGAAATAAAAGCATTCTTATATACATTTAATTCAAAAAAATTAATTTATGGCAAAAAAATATATTATTTAGTAACATGTTGACGTTATATGCATAAATGGATATAATTGTAATTGATTATATCCATTTATGACAAAAGTCAATTACTATTCCAAGCATTAAAATGATAGAATCTCTCTTTTAAGCTAATAGTAATTGACTTTTTACATCCATTAAAAATTTTATCAAAACTTACTAGGAGGTATGTTATGAAGAAATTAATTAGTTTATTTTTAGTTACAGTTATGTTGGTTTCCGCAATTCCTTGTTTTGCAATGGAAGATGTCGTAGTAGCTGAACCTGCAGGTGGTGTAATATTACCGTACAAAACAGCTACAACTTACTTTAGCTTTGCTTCAGATTCTAATGACAATGGACCAACATTCAAAGGAGCTGGTGGTACTGGTACTTTTTTCAGCGGTGCTGAAGTTGACCTTATTGTTGACTTAAATGACGATAGATATGGTGGAATAATAACTTTTCTATCAAACCTAAATTTAAAAGCTGAAGCATATGATCATCAAGTATTTAATTTTGGTAATCAATATCTTCATGTTTGGAAGGTATATTCAGAAATGAATTTTTCACATGTAAATCCAAGATTGAATACACCTATTTTGGATATAGGCTTTAAAGAAGCAGTTTTAACAAGTTGGTCACCTAACGAATACACTATTGGTGAGACCATGACACTTCAAACCTCACAAAGCGCAGATCCAAGTATATACATGAATACATCTAATATTCTAACTGGAATTGGTGTTCCTCAATATTTACTAAATGCATCAAAAGATGTAGCATTTACATTTACTAATGTTAGATCAGCATATGATAATGGCAATGAAAACAATCTTGTTAATCTTGATGACAAAGGTTATTTCAAAGATGATTGGATAGCTGAAGGAAGCTTTTCAGCATCTGCTGCTACAGATAAATGGTGGTATTATAAGGAGTAATTAAAATAATTCAACATATGGATATAATTATGGAAGTAATTATGGATGTAAATAAATAATACATAAAATGCACCTCAAACATAAATAATTCTTTGTTTGCAGGTGCATTTGTTTCTAAACCAAATTTCGAATGAAAAGTCCAGCCATGCTCAAGTTCACCAATGGCTAAAGATAATATTTATTTTGATGATAGTATATAAATAGTATTTTAGTAAAAAATAGAATAAATAAATTAATAAAATACTAAAACGGGAGGTGTCTAGCCCATATCATTTTTGGTTACTTTTTAGAATTGAGATATGGACATTTAAATGAAAAAGCTACTTTATATTACTGTTAACTCAAAGCCTGAAGATATATCATCTAGTAAGACAGTTGCAAGAAAGTTGGTAAATAAAATTTTGGAAGTACATCCTAGTATTGTTTTAGAGGAATTAGATTTATATGAAGAGCATGTACCACAGCTTAAGTCTTGCTACTTTAGCAGCAGAAGCTGTATAGTTGACCAAGAAGTGTGTTCTAAATTGACAAATGAAGAACAGGCAGAGGTAAGTCAAATAATAAAGCTATGTGATCAATTTAAGAGTGCTGATTTATATGTGTTAGCTGCACCTATGTGGAGCCTTTCCTTTCCTGCTCCATTACTGGAATATATTCATTGCATTGTTTTGGCGGATAAAACTATTGCATTTGATGACAACAAACCTTATGGTCTTTTAGATGATAAAGAGCGTGCCTTTATATATGTTCAATCTTCTGGAGCCAATATTCCGTGGGTTATTAGACCGATCCTGAATAAGGGCTTAAATTATGTTCAGGACATCATGAAATTTTTGGGCATTAGCAAATTTGAAGAACTTTTAGTTGATGGAACAGGAACTACTGAAATTGAACGTCAGGAAGCTATTGAAAAGGCTGCAGCAAAAATTGATTCACTAGTTGAGCAGCTTCAATTGTAAGTATAAAAATAATATTTAAAATTAAGGGTTGAAGCTTTATCAAAAAGCAGCAATCCTTTTGTACATAATTTCACTCTGCAAGGTTCAGAAAATAATTAGCAAAACGCTGTAGATTAATTTTAATTTAAAATATATGGACTGGTGTACCTAGCGTAACTTTATTATATAATTCGGCAGCATCATTATTATACATTCGTATGCAGCCATTACTGACAGCATGAGAAATTGACCAGGGCTTGTCAGTTCCATGTATACCGTAGATTCCGAATGGGATACTTAGCTGCATAAAATGACCGCCAAATTGCTCTCCCCATAACCCTTTTTTTATAATGGTCCAGTTGCCTAAGGGTGTTGGAGTAGAAGGCTTGCCAACAGCAATAGAATATATCTTTATTAAATTTGAATCATTAAATAAGGATAATTTTTTATTAGTTGTATCAATTTTTATATGTAACATTTTATTCACCTCAATAAATATTTTATTCAATAATTTTATAAAGTTTCTTGAACCTAGAAAATAAATATAAAACTTACAAATACTTGTGTACAATTGATAAAAGAAGTGCATTAAAAAATTATAATGGAAAAAATCGTAATCTTGTGCCTGAATAGTATATAGTGCTAAAATATTAGTTAGAAGAATATTCTATATCAGCTTTTATATGTTAAAGATAATAATTATAGAAAAGAGGATATTAAAATAATCATTTCTATTTTTGTTTGCAAAAGAAGTAGGGGGATGAGGAAATTGAAAAAGCTTGTGTTTATAACAGTAAGTATGCTGTTATTGGTGATTGCTGTTTCTGGGTGCAGTTCATCTGTTTCTCAAGAGAATAGCGGAAGCCTTACATTGCACGAAACGCCACAGACCTATGCATTAGTTGATGATGATTTCACAAAGATGCCCACTGTTACACTATATGAAAATGGTAACGCAAGATTATCACAGCCACCATTTAGTAGTGCTCTGCCCGGAACAGGAAACTTTAAGGTAAGCGGTGATGAATTATATATCACATGTGACCAAAATGCCAGTGCCACTTTTTCTGTTTCTGATGATGGTGATACACTCACGTTGAAAAAGTCCTCCAGTCTAGCTTTCACAAAGATTGGAGCAGTGTATAAATACCGTTCTAAGGCGGAGTGGTTAGACAAGCATAGCAATAAAACTGGTGATGCATTAACCCTTGAAATAGTAAGGGAATTGGCTCAAAAAGGGAGTGCCCTTACCCAAGCCGATTTTGAAAAGTATGCCTGTGTTATCATCGACCCAGATTATAGAATCTATGATGTTGAAGGCAAATATACCTTGACTATTATATGTGATGGTGACGGAAAAACAAACTGTACAATTGAACGTAACGCAAGCGGGGAAAGTTTTCCGCTGAGCCTAAATGGTTCAACAGGATTGGTATTTGATAATTTTCTGGGAATTAAAAGTATTCCAAACTATAAAGCACAAAAATGGTTTGACTATTTAAATGATGAAAAAATGCCGTGGGGTGAAAGCATAGAACTGTCCTTGCCAGAATTTCCTGGTGTTAAATTTATTTGGACATCTGAAAAAATTACAGACGGTAATAGAGATTTAATTTTCGGTATGCCCATTTGGAATGCCTATTTGGCTGATTTGACCAATGACGGTAAGCCAGAAATCTGTACTACGGTAAGTATTGGGTCCGGGATTATAGATAAACGAGTAGTTGTTTATGATTATGTGAATGACAAGGAATATCAATTGGCTGATCGTATGTATTATGACTACTATTTATCAATGCAAGACGGAAAGCTAATGGTTACACAGACGGATTTTAATGGCAACAAAACCCTTGTCACTTCTCAACTTCAACTGGTAAACGGTGAAATTTTAAGGTTTGGAAATCCTCTGCCAGAAGATTGAAAAGGGCAGAGGAGTTGACTAATAGACTTACTTGTAATTCAAAAAATAAACTCTCCATATTTCGGAGAGTTTATTTTTTGTGTGCTCAGCATGACTGCATTTTACAAACATTTAATAATTCCAATATCTATCTCAAATAATAATAGTTTAAACTTAAGAAGAACAATATGAAGGGGGAATAAAATAACATGAAAAAAACAATTGTAGTGGGATTAGTTATTATGATTTTTATCGCTTTTACAGGGTGCGGGAGAACTGAGAATGACAAGCTTACAGTAGTTTCGCGTGAAGATGGCTCTGGCACGCGGGGGGCGTTTATTGAGCTTTTTAAAATCGAAGACAAAGACACAAACGGAAACAAAGTCGATTATACAACCGAGGATGCAGATATTACTAATAGTACATCAGTTATGATGACTTCAGTCGCAGGGAATGCTAAAGCAATAGGTTATATCTCATTAGGTTCGCTGAATGATTCGGTAAAAGCAGTCATGATTGATGGTGCTGAAGCGACTTCTGAAAACATTAAGTCCGGTGATTACAAAGTATCTCGTCCGTTCAACATTGCAACTAAAGGAAAAGTCAGTGAAGTGACACAGGAGTTTATAGACTTTATTTTAAGTTCAGAAGGTCAAGCGGTTGTTGAAGACAACGGATATATATCAGCCGGTAACAATGGAGCTTATAGTGGAAACACAATACCAGGCAAGGTTGTTATAGCAGGTTCTTCATCAGTAACACCGGTTATG
>JAEWZA010000195.1 GCA_023395575.1 Bacillota bacterium | reverse complement strand
ATATACTCCAACAAAAGAAGAAATAGATGATTATATTGCTGTAAAAGGTTGGTATGGTAGCGAATTATATAATCTAACCACAGATGCTACAGCTCTTGAAAAAAATCTTGCAACAGGTAAAATAGCCTATGCAAATGGAGTACGGCTTATTGGTACAAATGCAAGTGCCGTTGATTTAGTGGCAGGTACTAATGTAATGTACACAGATGCAGTATCTAAAACTCCTTCAAGCACAAGTTATGCAGAATCTAAAGCAGTTACAGTAAACAAAGCCGGAATATATAGAGTGTTGTTTACAATGGGTACTACTAATACAAGCAATACTATTTACGGAAAAATATATGTAAATGGTGTTGCTGTAGGTACAGAAAGAATTACAAACGTAAATAGTGATACTATCTATACTGAAGATATTACTTTAAATGCAGGAGATAGGCTATCTGTATACACTAAATTTTCACCTGCTGTAACTGGTACATATGTAAAAGACTTTATAATAAAGTCTAACTTATCGTCTATATTACCTACTGCAGTATTAACCTAAAAGGAGGTCTTACAAATGCTTTATTATTTGGAGTACGAAGAGTCAACCCATATTGTTACAAAGATACACACTGACATGCCTTCAAGTGTACCTACAGGGCATCTAGTCGCAAGCAGTGAGGATTATCCTCCTGGCTTAGAGATTGAAAATGTGATAACAGTGGATACAGTCAATCAAGATGGAATAGTAACTGCAAGTTCAACGACAAAGCAGACTGCACCAGCATATCAATTATTGACTAAGATTAGTCAACTTGAGCAAAGCAATTCTAGCATGGAAAGCAGTATAATGGGCCTTGAAGCAGGTTTATTTTCTGCATTACTTCAATTGGATGCATTAACAGGAGGTGTGTAAGATGAGCTGGCTAGATATTTTTAGAAATTTGCTTAATTCGGGTAACACAATGGCAACAATAAACACACGCATAAAGCTGTATTGCAAATATAATATTATATCATCAACAGAAAAAGTTGAGATATATGCTAGTTTGCTCCATGAGGGATATTTTGAAGAAACAGATTTAGATACATACATTACAGATGGTTATATAACTGAGGACGAGAAAGCCCAAATTTTAGCCTTAGAGGCTACATATTAAGAAGGTGCTAATAAAATGAAAAAAATTATAAAAGCAATTCAAAAAAATTTTTGGGTTATTTTTATGCAAGTAATTATAAACACTTTTTATTTATGCTTTATTGCTTGCAATGTAAATTCAAAATTGCTTTATATTGTTTTTTTGGTTTCTGTAATTATTCAGATTCTTGGAATAACAGTATTAAGCTATTTGGCATTTACTAAAAACTCAATATTTAATATAGACAATAGTATAACAAATAACAAGTTTGTTGTTATACCGGAACAGGATGTGGAAGAGCTCAAGAAAAACAATAAATAATTAATTAATGGGGTAAGGCATAGATAATGTGCCTTATCCTTTTTAAAAGGTAAGGGTGAAAAACATGAATAAAAAATCACTATTATTTTTTATTTTTGGTATCATCACTTTTTCACTGGCCGTATCAATTACAGGCCTCAAAAATTGTGATGACACAAAAATAAGCATTGTACAAAAAGTAGAATCTGAAAAAATTAATATTAATACCTGTAGCAAAGAAGCATTAATAAGCCTACCAGGAATAGGTGAGACGTTAGCCAAAAGAATAATAGAAAACAGACCGTACAAAGATGTGTACGAATTGGATCGGGTAAAAGGTATTGGTTCTGAAACAATTAATGTTTTAAAAGAAAAAGTAACATGTAACTAGTTTTGAAATTAAAAAGACCGTAAGAGGCTGAAACCCTCCTACGGCTTTTTACGTTCCCCAGTTTTCCGTGGTGCGCTGAGGAACTTATAAATTATAGCACCCAATCAAAAATATGTAAAGAAGGTGCGAGAAATGGAAGTAAATGTCGTGGCGTTAGTAAGTGCAGCAGGGGGATTGTGTGGTATCCTATTTGGATATTTAGGGTACACAAAAAGTAAAGAAAAAGAAGTAAAGCAAAGTGGAATTGAGTCTGGACAGTTTAAAGTAGATATTGATTACATTAAACGCAGTAGCGATTGCACCTTGTTAGAAATCAAAGATTTAAACAGAACAATTGGCATCCATGCTGATAGGCTTGCTAGGGTAGAAGAATCCACAAAGCAAGCTCATCATAGAATTGACGAATTGAGAGAGGGGTTTGGTAAAGATGTATAAACAAATAACTATTGCAATTGATGATGGTCATGGAGTAGAAACAGCTGGAAAGAGAACGCCTTTATTTGCCAACGGTAAATTTATGCACGAAAATGAGTTTAATAATGCAGTAGCTCAGCTGGTAAAAATAAACCTTGAGCGCTGTGGCTTTAAGACTATTATGGTGGCACCATCAGACAAAGATATACCTTTGGCTGAGCGCACAGCTGCTGCTAATAGTGCAAAAGCAGATTTTTATATTTCTATTCACGCAAATGCTATGACTGGATCATGGGGAGAAGCAAGCGGAATAGAAACATATCATTATCCTGGGTCCACTAAAGGACAGGCTGCAGCAGAAATAATTCACAAGCAGCTAATTAAGGGAACGCCGCTTAAGGATAGATGCGTAAAAAGTGCAAAATTCTATGTGCTTAAGTACACTAATATGCCAGCAGTACTTGTGGAATGTGGGTTTATGGACAATTTAAAAGAAGCAACCTTGTTATTATCGGGAGCATATAGAAAAGAGTGTGCAGACGAAATATCAAAAGGTATCTGTGAGTATTTTAAAGTTGCTTGGGTCGAGGAAAAACTAGAAACAGATGTAAAACAGGCAATAGAAATACTTGAACAAAAAGGCTTTATTAACAAGCCTGATTATTGGCTTTCTTGTGTAGGTAAAGTAAGATACCTAGACAATTTATTAATAAAAATTGCTGAAGAAATGAATGGAGGTAGAGAGTAATGTTATTAGAATTTTTAAAAGAATATTGGGTTACGATTGTGTTTGTATTAGGTGTTGCAATTTACATAGGCTATTTGCTTTTTAATCGTCGCTGGGACAAAATTAGAGAGAAAGCCTACAAGTTAATAAGGCAAGCAGAAGAAACAGTCATAGGCACAAAAATGGGGCAAGAAAGATTTGATATTGTTTTGACTCAATTATACAATTTAATTCCTGCATGGCTAAAGTTTTTCATCCCAAGAAGCTTTCTAGAACAAAAGCTCCAGGAGTGGTTTGACCTTATTAAGGATAGTTTGGATGATGGGGAAATAAATAATTCCACAAAGGAAAAATAACATATAATTTTAAAAGCCCTTGGATTAATCTCCAGGGGCTTTTTGTGGTTGTAAACCATATAATTTTTCCATTCCGGAACATGTTACTAGCCATGTGCCGGAGCTTTTTCTACATTCAATCCTACCTTGCTGACAAGCTTTTTTTACTGTGGAGACATCCAATCCCCACATCTTAGCTGCTTCAGATGCAGTAATAACTTCACTTAATACTTCGTTCATAGTATCGCCTCCTTTTAAATTGCTTTACACTTGAATATAAAAATTATCCGAGTAGAAAAGTTTTGGAAGCTCTACTAATCCAAACACAGCTATATATTCCGATGGTCCAGAATCATATTTATTTATATAATATACCATTACAGTATTATTAAAAAAACGATGAATTTCATATGAAACACCGCTTTCAGTTGTGTGGCGATATATTACCATATCATCACCAATACGTGATGAACATGCTGATACATAACATTCATTTCTCATGGCATTTTTAATAATTTCTTTTGCTTCATCTAAAGTTAAATAGTTTATTTCATCTTTTTGTCTTTCTTTCACAGATATGATAGTGCACCAACATACATCATTATCACGGTCTATTAAAAGTTTTTTGAGTTCATCTGTACTAAGAGCAATTAGGGTTTCTTTTTCTACTCCTGTTTCATTATGTCTGCTATCCCATCGAATTCTAATATTAAAAATCTTATTTTTCCTATTCTCTTCATCAATCATGAGAATAGGATATAAAATACCTCCAGAAAAAGATTCAAAATCTTCCTCGCCTTTTTCATCAATGATAACTTTATAAATATTAAGCCTATCGGTAAATAAGCTGTGTTGTAC
>JAEWZA010000173.1 GCA_023395575.1 Bacillota bacterium | reverse complement strand
ATTACTAATTAGGCTAAGTGTATAGTCCACAATTTTTTTGGCAGAGTTATGATTAAAATATTGTAACTGTGCCTGCTTAATTGCATTTAATTTCTTCCCGTTATTAGCTAATAGCTCAGAAACAATTTCATATAGATTTGAAAAATCCTTGCATACTATACCAAGATTATTTTTCTCAGCGAAGTCAGGATTTTCCTGCTCTTGACCTGGTAAAGCACCTGTTATAATAAGAGGAACATTGCAAGCAACTGCCTCCATCATTACATTTGGACTTCCTCTGGTAAAAGCTATATCAGAGGTTAGCATATATTCTTCAATGTTAGAAGTATATCCAAGAATATTTATTCTCCCAGGATATTGCAACGATAATGTCTTATCAAGTTTTTCTTTCAAGGATTTGTTTCTGCCTGCTATTATGTTTACGTTACAGTTAAAATTATCTAAAAGTGTCTTGCAAATTAAACCCATATCTCCTGAACCTTCACCACCGCTCATAACTAGGCATTGCAGTGGTTTATCTAAGATATAGCTTGGCTTTGAGATTTTTTTTACAATATGTCGTGTAAATCTTGATCTAACTGGGAAACCAAGTACTTTTATTGACTCTTCCGCAACTCCAAAACCTATACATCTTTCTTTTGCTTCTTCAGTAGGACATATAATACAGTTTGCCCGTTTATCTGCCCATAGTGGAGATATGCTCACCAAGTCAGCCACAAATGTTACGAAAGGAATATTAATTTTATATTCTTTTAGTATATTTATTATTGGTGTGTTGAAAATAGGGTGAACACATAATATTAAGTCTGGCTTTAGTTTTTTTAAGAGTTTTACAAAATTGTGTTTAACTGATAATTCAATGAATTCATGCATTACATAAAGGTTCCTACTGGAAAATTTCCATGCTAAGTTCCATAGCTTTTTTGCATTTCGTGTTACTAATCCGTAGGATTTCCCTACTTGAATGCCCATATTACCAGCTAAATCAAAACCATCTATAATATTTATGTTAACATCTTTATGCAGATTGAATTGTTCTTGAAGAGCTTCACTGATGCTTTTATGGCCATGACCTGTATAGTTTGAAGAAATTATTATAACATTTTTCATGCTTCGCTCTAAGCCTCCTAATAAATCTGAAAATTTAAACTCTTTCTATTGAGATATTCTCACCGCTCTGAAAAGCAAAGCGATACCTGCCACTTATAGAAGTGGGCGACACTTTCTTGCCTCGCTAAAGTATCACTAATAGTAGAATAGCTTATTTTATCATTATATTGTACGAGTTACAAACATAAATGTTTCAATAAACTAATATTAGGACTAACTTACGTTATAATCAAAGCATGATTTACATATATTTAACACAGCAGGACTAATTTGTTGTTTCTGCCACAAGAAGCATAATATGGCCCGCAATAGCTGAAAATGGCATTATAAGCTGCTCTTAAATAGTGAGTAACAAATGCTGATGCTACGAAAAATCTAACGACTAAAGTGAGAAGGTTGGGGATGTGAGGTTGTTGAAAAAAACTTTTAAGATACTTTTAATGATGTTTGCTATACTATCAAATATGATTTGTACAAATATAGCTTGTGCGGATGATATTAATGATGATGGACCAATTGACACATTTTTTGAACAGGAGAGCGTAGAGACCATAGGAAATCAACGTATAAACATTTCAGCAGGTGCTGCTATAGTTATGGATACGGTTAGCGGAAGAGTGCTTTATGAAAAAAATGCTTATAAAAGGAGTTCCATTGCCAGTACAACCAAGATAATGACAGCAATAGTTGCTTTAGAGAATGGAAGAGATGATGAAGATGTAGTTGTAAGCAAAAAGGCGGCATCAATATCTGGGTCACAAGTAAATTTACAAGAAGGGAAGACCTACAAACTTGGTGATTTAATGTATGCAATGATGCTTAGGTCTGGAAATGATGCAGCAATTGCAATAGCCGAACATATTGGTGGCTCAATTGAAGCTTTTGCAGAGATGATGAACAGAAAAGCAGCTGAAATAGGAGCAACTAATACTAATTTTGTAACTCCCCATGGATTGGATAATCCCCAGCATTATTCAACACCCTACGACCTGGCACTGATAACTCAATATGCACTCAGAAATGAGAAGTTCTGTAAGATAGTAGGTACAAAAAACACTACATTTCAGGGAGGCAATATTACAAACACTAACGAGATGCTAGGCTTATATCCTGGTGCTGATGGAGTCAAAACTGGCTATACTGGTCAAGCTGGGCGATGCCTTGTAACATCGGTAACTCAAAATGGTTGGAGAATAATATCTGTCGTACTGAATTGTGGATCTAGGTCTATCAGAGCAAAAAGCAGCAAAGTATTATTGGATTATGCATTTGGAAACTATAAAAGCTATGAATATTTAAAAGAGGGTCAGAAAATATCGGATATTAATTTGCATAAAGGCATAAAAAATAATATTTCTGTCTTTTCGGATAGAGATATTTCAATTCCTTTGAAGGTAGATGAAGTGGATAAGCTACAGACAGTATATAATTTTTCAAAGGAAATTGAAGCACCTGTTAAAATTTATAGCAAGGTAGGAACAATAGATTACATACTCGACGGAAAATTACTAGCATCAGCAGATATTATTACCCATGATGAAATAGACAGAAAGGATTTCTATTATTATTTTAATAAAATTTTTAAATCATGGACTGGACTTGTGCGTACTAAGTAAAGATGGCATAATAGAGGTACAAAACCTAAAGTATCAGTAAATTGATGAACAATTATTGACAAATGCAATAATGATTTTAAGAGAGAGATTAATATTATGAAAACAGTATTAGTAGGTATAAATTCAAAATATATACATACTTGTCTAGCTATTTGGTATCTAAAAGCAAGTATTTATGAAATATCAAACAATTCAAATAACATTGTTGTTACAAGAGAATTTACAATAAATGATAATAAAGACAATATACTATCTGAATTATACAAAGAAAAACCTGATGTTTTAACTTTTTCCTGTTATATTTGGAACATTGAGCTGATACTTTTGCTGTCAAAGGAGATAAAGAAGCTGTTACCTGAATGCAAGATAATTTTAGGAGGCCCTGAGGTTTCCTATGATGCCAGAACAGTTTTAGAAGAGAATTGCTCAATAGATTTAGTTTTAAGCGGTGAAGGAGAAGAAACATTTCATCAAGTGTATAGCTGCTTATTAAATCATTCTGAAGATTACAAAAAGCTCAGTGGTATTGCATATAGGGCGGATAACTCTGTTGCGTATAATGAAGGCTTTTGTTTGGTAAACAATTTAGATGAGATAAAGTCACCTTATACTGCAGAATTGATGGCATCTGTAGCAAACAGAATAGTGTATTATGAATCTTCTAGAGGATGTCCTTTTTCATGTGCTTATTGCATATCTTCAACCTTTAATGGTGTTAGGTTTTTTTCAATGGATAGAGTTAAAAATGACTTGAGTATTTTATTATTGTATAAGCCTAAGTTGATAAAATTTGTTGACAGAACCTTTAACTGCAATAAGCAAAGAGCTAAGGAAATATTTGAATATATAATTGGTTTGAATTGCGAAACGTTATTTCATTTTGAGGCTGCTGCCGATTTATTTGATGATGAAGCTTTGGATATACTAAGTCGAGCTCCAAAGGGATTAATTCAACTAGAAATTGGTATACAGACTACAAATAGTGATACTCTTGAAGAAATAGACAGAGTTACTGATATTGCTAAGCTTACTGACAATGTAAGAAAAATACTTGCAAATAAAAATATACATGTGCAT
>JAEWZA010000164.1 GCA_023395575.1 Bacillota bacterium | reverse complement strand
GACAAAACTGGCAATAATAAAAATATCAAGTTAATACAGAACAATATTCTGTAAACTATATTAAATTCTAATTGCTTGCTAAAAAAGGAATAGAGCAACAACAATACACAGAATTATTTACACTCCCGAATGAAATGGAAGCTCAGCAATTCTGGTTGACGTTTTTTTATTAAAGAATGTAGTAGAAATATATGCAGTATTCATTCTATGTGCCGTCAAGCATACATTGTTTGACGGCATATAAAACTTAATTTTTAAAAGTACATTTTCTTTAAATCCACAAGCTCAACATTGCCCATTTTTTCAGCAGCTTCTACTAATTCATTGGTAAATCCTGATTTTGAAAACAGCATATAGTGCTTGTTCTTATATTGTTTTAATAGCTCGCTCTTTTCCATTAAATCATTCAAAACACCAATACCCACAAGCTCATTTTTCCACTTGCATTCTCCAAAGATAGCATTTTCCTCATCTACAGCCAAGATATCAATTTCTTCTTGTCGTTTTTTAGAGGGGTTATTCCCCCACCATCTGCCAATCCTTCCAAATACAAATGGCAAAGACAGCTTTGCATTTTCCTGCATAAGATATTGAGCACTCATTTGTTCGAATATTTGTTCCATATAATTTGAAAGTTGAGGAGCAATAGCTTTGTCATAAACAATATCAGATAAGCCAGTTGCTATACTGCTCATATTGTTAGGAATAAATCTATACCAAAAACGGAACATTTGGTCATCCAGCAGATAAATACTTTTCCGACCTTCATCCTCTGTAAGTGGTTTATCCTTTTTTATGATACCCAATGCCATAAGACCAGATATATATTTTGCACATTTATTACTCTCAAGACCTGTCTTTGTGGCTATTTCATTTAGCTTTGAGGCTCCGTTTGCAATGGCTGCAATAATTCCATTGTAGGTAGCAGGCTCTCTTAACTCCTGTTTTAAAAGATTTACAGGCTCTTCAAATAAATGTCCAGATTCACTCAGAAATAAATTTTCGATATTCTCTTTAAGGCTCATATTTAAACTGACCCGTGACAGATACTCAGGTATTCCACCAGTTATTCCATATAATATTGCTTGTTCCTCTATTGTAAAACCTTCTAATAGTAAAGCAGATTCATAATAGGTAAAAGGCTTTATTTTAAACTGTGCGGTTCTTCTTCCGTATAAGGGACTTTTATACCCCAATACCTGATACTCCATAAAGCTCATGGATGAGCCGCAAAGAATCAAAAAGAGCTTGCTATCTTTCAGCTTCATATCAATATGAGCTTGCAGAATTGATGAAATTGCCCTGTTGCTCTGAGCTAGATAAGGGTACTCATCAATAACTAATATAACCCGTTCATCTTGTGAAATATTGTAAATATACTCAAAAGCCTTTTCCCAATTTGAGAAGTAAACATTTCCCTGAGATTCCTTTGCAGTTACGCCAAATACATCTGAGCTGAAATTCTCTATATTTATAACATCATTTGCCTCACGTGCAATAAAATAAATGGCTTTTTTACCTTTGCAGAATTCTTTTATAAGCGTGGTTTTTCCGACTCTTCGCCTGCCGTATATAACTGCAAATTCAAATTGACCGCTTTCGTACATACTATTTAATTTTTTGAGTTCCTGATGTCTGCCTACAAACATTTATATTCACCTCTTGATTTATAAACTCGTAAGTTTGCAACTTATAAGTTGATATTAGCATAATGAAAAAATAAATTCAAGTTGGGTGAAATATTGCCCGATAGATTCTAAAGTTTATTAGTCGAAGAAACAAAACGCAAAGTATCCTCATTATATCTAATTACTTATTAGAAAATACCAAGTAAAAATAAGCCCCAAATTTTACTTGTCAGAATAGTATGTAGAGAGGGGGGCTTATATGTTAACTGGGCGTCAATTGTATTTACTCAGAGTGAGAGATAAGAAATTGTCAGATGAAGAATTGTCAGAACTTCTTAATATAAGCGTTAATGATATTATTACATATGAATATGGTTTGAAACCCATTCCTGAAGAACTATATGTCAAATGGGAGGCACTGGTCAAATCAAATATTGTTCTTGCGTTAAAGTAGCCCTTGCATTGATACAAAAATATTGCGTTGGCATATTTGATGATATAGGAGCAGAAGTTATATGAAATGTGTTGCTTACTGTAGAGTTTCAAGTGATAATCCTGAGCAAATGACAAGCTTAGAAAATCAAATTAGGCATTACACAGAATTGTTTAATAAAAATGGTTTCGAGGGTGCAGAGTGTGGAATGTACTATTGTAAGGACGGTAAAAAAGAATCTATTAGATATATAAAAGCTATATTTGCAGACGAAGGTATTTCTGGTACAAAATTGAAAAATAGAGGAGCCTTCAAGTATATGCTTGAATGTGCATATAGAAAAGAATTTGATGCAATATTAGTAAAGAATGTCCAGAGATGGGCTAGGAATGTTGAAGATGGAACTGGAATTATAAAAAAGCTAAAAGTAATGGGGATTAAGGTTATTTTTGAAGATGGCTGGCTGGATAGTTCAAATCCTGCTAATGAGGCCACAATTAATATATTATTTGTAATGGCTCAAGAAGAAAGTAGAGCAAAAAGCACAGCTGTTCAATTCGGTATTAGAAAGGCTCAGGAAGCTGGAAAGTTTACAAGTGCTTGTCCCTATGGCTACAAATCTGAAAATGGATTTTTGGTACCAATTCCTGAACAAATTGAGGTGGTTAGAAAAATATTTGATTTATACTTGGAAGGCTGGGGAAGCACTCGTATTACAAAATATCTTAATAGCGAAAATATACCTACACAAAAGGGACGAAAATGGTCAACACCTCAGATATATTATATTTTAGCTAATCAAATCTATGTTGGAAAGCAGATAACTCATACAGTGGTTAATACTGATATTAATATTGATAGCTTTGAGCATAAAGGGAAAATATACAAAAGCCGGAAACCCATTGATGAAGAGAATTGGATTGTTACAGAAAGGGAGGATTTACGGATTTTATCTGATGAAGTATTTGACAAAGTTCAAAAACAAACTATAATAAGAAAAGAAATGTTTGCTAATAACAGCAGACCCAGCAATGCGCATATATTCAGTAATCTTTTATACTGCCGAAATTGCGGTACAGCCATGCGAAGAAAAAAATTATGGGGCTGGAAGCGCAAAGACGGAACTAGAAGTTTTGGAGTTGAATGGATTTGTATACAACATGACAAGTACCATAATGATATTTGCAGGTATAGAAATTCGTGGCATGAGGAAGAGCTGATTAAAAGAGTAAAAGAGGAAATTGAAAATTTAAGACTAAATAAAGAAAATCTTGATAACATGTTTTCTCAATATATTCAATCCTTCTTTAGTGCCGAGAATGTTACTGAAAAAATAAAGGGACTTCAGATTCAATTGGACGATATAAATTCTCAATCGTCAGCCAATCTGAAACTGTTTTCAAAAGATATTATTGGTGAAGAACAGTATAAGCAACAAAATGATGAATTGCAAAGCAGTAAAAAAGCAATAATCTCAGAGTTGACTAATTTAAAGAACATTGATGAGGCAAGAAAGCAAGCACTTCATAAATATAACAACTATGTTTATTTTCTCAATAATGTTAACACAGATAATCTTGACAATGTCCAACTAAAAAAGATAATTAATAGGATTGAAGCTTATACGGTAATTGATGATAACGGAAAGGAACATAAGCATATTTACATTGTCTGGAATATGTTAGACAAGTCTTATGATGATATGTTCTATAAAAAAGCAATTAATTAAATCAACTTTACCACACCTAAATATCAACTGGAAAAGTTGAGTTGCTAATATTAACTATTATCGTAACCTATATACATTTGTATAAAATACCAAAAGGGGTTCTTACCGATATAGGTTCATGGTTATCGAAAAGATACATCTAGTATAATCCATTGACTCAACTAATAATTGGACAAAATATACACTTAATTCCTGTAAACTGTTTTGGAGCAATTAATAATTGAAGCTGATGAAATTAGTTAATTATGCTTAATTTATAGGTGTTTTTGAATAAAATACGTAGAAATACGTGTTTTTTATATCAAATACGACAAATTTTACGATAGATGTTGACATATAGTAGGAGATATAGTAAAATAATGTCGAAGGGAATAAAAAAATGAAAAGGAGACACACATTTATGAAATCGACAGGAATAGTAAGAAAAGTAGATGAATTAGGGAGAATTGTATTACCTATAGAGTTAAGAAGAACCTTTAGTATTGAAGAAAAGGATGCTTTGGAAATATATGTAGATGAGTCAACAATTATATTGAAGAAGTATGAGCCTGCCTGCATTTTTTGCAATGATGCATCAAATGTAACAAATTACAGAGGTAAAAATATTTGTCAATCATGCATGGATGAGCTGAAGAAAGACTAAAAGATATAAAATAGTGGGTGATATTATTGAGAAAAAATGATATTGCAACAAAAAATCTATTTTTATCTGCTCAGTTGGGATTTACAAAAGTTAAGTACACTAAAGATAAATGGAAAGATATAAAAAAGAGAAGATAAGCTTAATGAAAAAGCTTATCTTCTCTTTTTTATTTACCCAAAATATAAATAAAGCTTTGAAACTTAAATTATGAAATATCTCTAGTATTCAATTTACTGCGTTTCATTATTTTTCAAGGTATACTTTGATAATAATAGTAAAGGCTACAAAAGAATGTATGTAATTGTGAAAAATACTAAGTTAGTATTTTATCTTGTTTTTGTGCTTCAGTGGCGTGGAGATTATTTTGCAAGAAATAAAATATTCTAAAGGAGGTGTTTAGTCCATGTCATTTATCTTGTGGTGTTTTAGACCAAGTGGCAGGCATGGACACAAATATGTTTAAACATGATAAGGCATTATTACACGAGGTCAAAGTTGATGGTCCTAACACAATGTATGCAAGTATGATGCAGGAACAACTAGGAGGACCACATGGAGAACTAAAAGCAGCACTTCAATATTTGTCTCAGAGTTTTCGCATTAAGGATCCAGAAATCAAGGATTTATTTATGGATATTGCTTCAGAAGAATTGAGTCATATGGAAATGGTAGCTACTACTGTTAACCTACTAAATGGGCATGTGCTCGATGCAAAAAACGCAACTGTAGGAACTATTCAAGCTCATGTTTCTACTGGCCTTACACCAGCTCTAACAAGTGCATCTGGACAATATTGGACAGCTGCATACATTGAAGAAACAGGTGATCTTGCTGCTGATATATTATCAAATATTGCTGCTGAACAGAGAGCAAAAGTAGTTTATCAATATCTTTACAGACAGATAACTGATAAAGGCGTTAGAGATACAATTGATTTTCTGCTCAATCGTGAAGAAGCGCATAACACCATGTTCAGAGAAGCTTTTAACAGATTGCAGGATACTGGGTCTTTGAAGGATTGGGGAATAACGAAAGACTCTAAGCTATACTTTAATCTTTCTACACCAGGGGATCAGTTTTTTAATGCTAATAACCCACAACCGCCAAGCTTTAATGCTCCAAATACTACGGGTACTAAAATGTAAAGTTTAAATACAAAATATTATCTATAGATGGGGCTGTTGAAAAACAAGAAATAATATATATCAACAGTAAGTTGCTTAAATAGTACTACCGTGCAGTATATATCTATTGCTTGCTCCCGAAATTGACGCTGAAATAATCGCGGTGAAGAACAAGCACTTCCACCGACCGTATTACACAAAGACATCCTGTCTCGGGTCAATACTCACAGCTACTTTACTTTCGCTGTGTCGGCTACAATATTTGTTCTTCACCTACTATTTCTAGCTTCAATTTCTAACCGAGCTTCGCAATTAGATATATACTGCACTCGCGTACTATTTATTGCAATAAGACATCGATATATAAAAAATGTTGTTTTGCAGCAGTCCTATATAATGCTTAATTTATATTATAAAAATGTAAAATAATTAACAAATATAACTAAAAAATTACAAATTATGTTTAAGTTTATAAAAGTGGTGGTATTTATTATTTATACAATAAAATAGATGGTATATTTTTATATTCACATTTGATTCGGCAATAAATATATTTGTATAGTAAAAAAATTACCAATCAGAATTCTACATATTAAGGGGGTTATATTTATGAAATCAACAGGAATAGTAAGAAAAGTAGATGAATTAGGAAGAATAGTATTACCAATGGAATTGAGAAAGGTTTTTGATATTAAGGAGAAGGATGCTTTAGAAATATACGTAGATAATGATAAAATCATATTCAAGAAGTATGAGCCAGCATGTATTTTTTGTGCTGATGCAAAAGATGTTATAAATTATAAGGGTAAAAATATTTGCAAGATTTGTTTGAACGATATGAAAAATAAATAAAATCAGCAAGTAAATTGTTGAACTATGAAATTTTCATTAAAAACAATAAGTTTGTGCTTGAATTTGTTATCTGTACAAAGTGCAGAATGAGGACTCTCAATCGCTTGTGCGTAGGGAGTCTCATTTGATTCTGGGAATATTCACTTTGACTGAATGGTCCTTCAGATAGTTCCCCCTTTGCATTTAATTTGTCAAAAATTCTTCTAAAAAACTGTCTGCTGTATGAGTCATAGTTTCTGTTATTCGATTTTTATGATAAACTTACCATAATGAAATTAATCATAAAATGGGGGGCACTTATGTTACAGATTGCGGTCTGTGATGACAATATTGATGAGCTATCCAATATTGTACAGCTTATAAACAAATACAGAGCAGCAAAAAATTTTAGCTGCGAATATGCCGCCTTTCCGAGTGGTCTTGATCTGATTTCGGCCTTGGAAAAAGGAAAGCGGTTTGATATATACTGTCTGGACATTATTATGCCTAGCTTCACGGGAATTGATGTGGCAAAGGAAATCCGAGGTTTTGACAAAACTGCGCAGATTTTATTTTTTACATCATCACCTGAATTTGCTTTGGAAAGTTATTCAGTGAAAGCAATTAACTATGTACTAAAGCCAATCTCAAAAGAAAAACTGTTTATTACTTTTGACGAAGTGATAGAGCAGATTAGAGTGGAAAAAGAAGAGGATGCGGTTATCGTAAAAAGTAATGTGGGTATTCAGAAAATATTAATCTCCAATTTGGTTTTTGCTCGGGTCATCGGCAGAAAAGTGTTGTATTACTTGCGCTCCGGCAAGGTAGTCGAATGTACGGAGTCTTTTTCCACTGTCTGTGACAAACTTCTGAAATTTGGGTGTTTTATCAAGCCCCACCGCTCCTATATTGTGAATATGCAATATGTGGATACCATTGAAACTTATCAGGTTACTTTACAGAACCTTTCTACTGTCCCAGTTGCACAAGGCAAGGCACGGGAAATTAAACAGCAATATCTTAATTATCAAATGGAGGGGGAATAAGAGAATGATAGAAACCGTTATAGAATTCTCTCGTTACTTTATTGCCTTGATATTTGGTGCGGCAGTTGCGGTCAGTTTCGCCGGAATGTCTCGTACATGGAAAAATCATCTGGCTCTCGGGTGCTTTACCGTCTTTTTATTTATTTTACAAATTAGCTCCTTGAGCATCTGGGGTATGGACATAACTCTTAAAATTTATCCGCTGCTTTCTCATTTGCCAGTTGCTATTTTTATTGCCCTTTACCTAAAACGCACATGGCTTATAGCACTAACCAGTATGTTTGTCTCATTCCTATGCTGCCAGCCACCACGTTGGATGGGCACTGTTGTAGGTGAGGTTTTTCATAGTGCGACCATGGATCATGTTGGTTATATTGCGACTACGTTTCTGATGTACTGGTTACTGCAAAAATATGTGGTGAAGTCTGTTCGGCATCTGATGGAACGCTCGGTGAAGTCCTGTCTGCTTTTTGCTGCTATGCCGACCTTTTACTATTTGTTCGACTATGCCGCTATTGTTTACACCGATTTTATGTATAGTGGGTCACGGGTAGCAATACAGTTTATGCCATTTGTGACATCGGCATTCTATTTTGTGTTTGTTCTCTTGTACTATTCCGAAACGCAAAAACAAGCAGGTATCCAAAGAGAGAGGGATATGCTGGATACGCAGTTTCGACAGGCGCAAACTGAATTTACTTCTCTGCGTCAAATGCAGCAGAATGCCGCAGCCTATCGACACGATATGCGCCATCATTTTGCTTTATTACAGGGGCTGGCATCCAAGGGACAGATGGAGGAAATCAAGGAGTATCTGTGGACTGCTCAGTCCGATATAGACGCAATCACGCCCATACGCTTTTGTGAAAACCAAACTGTCAATTTGATTTTGTCTGCTTTTGCCACTAAAGCAAAACAGTCGGGAGTAAAGTTGACGATAGATGCGAAGCTGCCAGACTTGCTTCCCTTCAGCGACACCGAGCTTTGTTCGCTCTTATCAAACGCCTTGGAAAACGCCATACAAGCCTCGGAACATATACCTGACAGCAATAAACGCATTATTCAGCTACGAGTTTATTCCAAGAATAACAAGCTTTGTATTGATATCCGTAACAGCTATCAGCTTGAGCCGATATTCCATAAGGGCATGCCTGTATCAAAAGAACAGGGGCATGGCTTTGGTACAAAAAGCATGGTTTATATTGTGGAAAAGCATGGTGGTATATACCAGTTTTCAGTCAAGGATGGCTGGTTTATATTTCAAGCAACTACTTGATTTGAGCAACAAAAACCCACAAGAGGTTTTGAACGTGATGGTGGGAATAGTCTTCAAACCTAAACTATCGGTAGATATCACAGGATATTTATACGATAGTAATTAACTTTGTATAAGCTGAAACGTTGGCACAACATGCAGCAATACCGAAATAAGTCTCATAAAAGTCAATTGCAGACAGAAATGACTTACTGTCTGCTTATTTATGTCCAGTTATTATCCGTACAATAGTATTTTCCTATTGGAGAATGGTAATTGAGGCATTTTTTTTTATTTTGAATATTATATATTGGGGTGAAATAAGCATGTTTATAAAAGATAATAAAATTGAACTAACTTCTGAAGAAAAAAATATTTTTATTGGTCAGTTTAAACTCAGCATACTATATCAATTACATAGTGAAAAATTATTGACCTATGAGCAAATTAATCAGTTAATTAGTAACTTAACATAAGATAACTTTTCAAAAATTATTGATTGCAAATATATAAAATGACACTATACCATTGATAAGATTGAGCATTGATAGGCTTTTCATGTGGAAAAGTTGAGTAATATTACATAAATATGAGGTATTAATTTATGAAAGTTAAAGTTGGTGCATATTGTAGGGTATCAACAGATAAAGATGATCAAGTGAATTCTCTTGAAAGTCAAAGAAGATATTTTAATGATTATATAAAAAGCAAAAGCGAATGGGAGTTAGTTGATATATATGCTGACGAAGGAATTAGCGGAACTCAGGTAAAAAACAGAATTGAATTTCAAAGAATGATAGAAGATGCACGAAATAAGAGGTTGGATTTGATTTTAACTAAAGAAATCTCCCGATTCGCAAGAAATACCTTGGACAGTATAGAATATACTCGTATGCTTAGAAAATTGGGAGTAGGTGTAATATTTATAAATGATAACATAAATACGCTTGATGGTGATGGAGAATTAAGACTTACTATTATGGCAGGCATTGCGCAGGATGAAAGCAGAAAAACCTCTGAAAGAGTAAAATGGGGACAAAAAAGAAGGATGGAGCAGGGGGTGGTATTTGGCAGAGAATTGTTAGGATACACGCTCAAAAAGGGTGTTTTAACAGTAAATGAAGAAGAAGCTCAAATTGTAAGAATGATTTTTTATAAATATGCAATTGAAGGAAAGGGTACACACATTATTGCAAGAGAATTATATGAAGCTGGAATTAATTCTAAAAAGCATATAAATAGATGGTCAAATACTGTTATATTAAAAATTTTAAAGAATGAGAAGTATGTTGGTGATTTGTTACAGAAAAAAACAATAACTCCTGATTATTTAGACCACAGAAAGAAGTACAATGAAGGTGAGGAGGAATTTGTTTACATAAAAAATCACCATTCACCCATAATTGATAGAGAATTGTGGGAGAAAGCTAAGCTGGAATTGCAAAAAAGAACTAGTTCACAGGGGCAAAGAAGCAAGTATAGTAATAGATATTGGTGTTCAGGAAGTTTAATTTGCGGAGAATGTGGAAGTAAATTTATATGTAAAAGTAAAAAGCTAAAGAATGGAGCACGCTACATAGCATGGATATGCCTACAAGCAAAAACATACGGGAAAAGAAGAATTGATGAAAATGGAAATACAGTTGGATGTAACAATAGAAGTATTAATCATATTATTTTGGATAATGCATTAAATTATATCCTACAAGCAATTAACTATGATAAGGAGCAGATCTTAATAGAATTAGTGACTGAAATAAAGAAATTAAAACATGGGCAGAATGTCAAAAGCTTGGAGCCATTATTAAGAAAAATTGATACACTAGTTGAAAAAAAGCAGGATGTAATCAATTTGAAGATTGAGGGCAGCATTTCAACAGATGATATGATTTTAATGAATAAAAAGTATGACAATGAAATTAAAAAATTAGAAAATGAAATAAATTATATTAAGCAATTTAACTTGGTAAATAAAGCAGATAATATAAATATGTATGAGGATAGAATAAAAGCAATAGTAAACGGATTGCAGGGCAATGCTTTAAGTGAGGTGTGCAAAAGAATGGTTGATAAAATTATCATATACAAAAACAAAACGTTAGAACTATATTTATCATGTATGCCAGCTTCTATAAAAATGCGTTATGATGCAATTGGTAGAGGAGAAAATTATAAGGCAGTATATAAGCTTATTAATGAGTAATTGATATAGCTGGAAACATATATGATTACTACTGTTGTAAATTCATTAGTAATAGACACCTTCAGCAGGCTTTTATAAACTAATTATTCAACTTTCGCACATAAAAATTATTGGTGCGGTAGCATTATCAATGGTTTGTTGACAAAACAATTGCTAGAATTAGTAATGATTCATGCAATTATTTTTAACCCAACTTTCCATTGATAATGCTAC
>JAEWZA010000154.1 GCA_023395575.1 Bacillota bacterium | reverse complement strand
GCTATTGATGTGTGTCATTTTCATAATAAAGTAATTATAAAAATAGAATGCCTGAATGATACATAGTATTATGGCTGCTGATGAAAGGACAAAAGCTGCATCAAGATGAATATAGTCAGCAAATATTAAATGAATTCCAGCTTTATCTACACGTCGTCCTGAAGCATATACAATATAAAGCAAGCCAATCAGGAAGGCAGCAAGTCCAATTATAAGCAAGGTTAAACCTAAACGGCCGTCACTATAATTCTGGTTGTACTCAGCAAGTTCTTTTCGATATTTTTCTGGAGTAATTCCAAGATAAACTACAGAAGTTTCAGGAAAATTTGAAGTGTCATAATAGTAGTTTATTGGATATGTAGAATTAATATTTTCAGAAGTAAGTACAAGGTATGCATCATGCTTTATATAAAAAGTATTAATAGATTCTGAGCTTGAGCTTGGCATATTGCTAAAAGTTACTTTGTTATTGTCAACAACTGTATAGTGCATTCCATCCAGCTTTTTAAGATTTCCTATCTCTCTATGATAGTCCATTACGCGCTCATCAATATAGTCTGATTTTATATTATTTATAGAGGTATTATATTTTTCTATAACAGCTTGTACTTCTTGGTCCCTTTCTTGAACGAGAGTTGTGAGTAATTTGTCGTATTCACTTGATTGTGAATTTGATGGAGCTGTATCAGTTTTAGTAACATCATATCCATCATTTTTTATATGGCTATTTTCTTCAGAAATATGGGGGACTTCAATCTCATCAGAATATGTGCTGTTTATGTTCCAATTGTCATATCGCTGCTGTATCAGGCTGGTATACTTATCTGTAATTTCTTGGATTGCAATTTCTCTTTCGTTAAGTAGTTGATTTTTTCTATCCATAATGTAGCTGTCATCTGCTGTAAAATTAGTTCTAATATTTTCTTCACTTTTATAATTGAAGGCTACATTTGACACCTGCTCGTAAACATCACTAAATATATTTTTTAGTTCTATGCTTTCTTTAAAATCGGTATTTTGTAATGCAATATCAAAATAAGGTGCTTTTGTTACGCCAAAGGCTATACTTATCATTCCAGCTGTACACAGCGCTATTGCAAGTAATTTAAACCATACAGAAAATCTATATTTTTTCAATTTTGTATCCAATACCCCACACCACCTTTAAATATTTTGGTTCCTTCGGATTAATTTCTATTTTCTCTCTAATTCTTCTAATATGTACTGCCACAGTATTCTCGGCAGAGAAGCTCTGTTCATTCCAAACCTGTTCGTAAATCTGATCAATAGAAAAGACCTTTCCTGCGTTTTCGCATAATAGCTTTAATATTTTGTACTCTACAGGTGTGAGCTTTACCAATTCATCATCCACTTTAACCTCTTTAGCATTATCGTCAATAATGAGCTGGCCTGTTTTGAATACTCCAGTTTGCTGGACAAAGCTACCTAAGGTAACATATCTTCTCAATAGAGATTTAACACGTGCTATCAGCTCTAATGGATTGAAGGGCTTAGTTACATAGTCATCTGCCCCTAAATTTAGGCCAATGATTTTATCTGTGTCCTCAGATTTTGCACTAAGCATCAGAATCGGAATGTTGTACTTTTCTCTTATCTTTGTTGTAGCCCGTATCCCGTCCATTACTGGCATCATTATATCAATAATAAGCAATTGAATATCATTTTCTTCAAAAGCTGATAATGCTTCAACCCCATTGTATGCTTTATAAACTGTATATCCTTCATTTTTTAGATATATTTCAATAGCATCTACAATATCTTTTTCATCATCACAAACAAGAATATTCACTAAAAAACCTCCAAGCCCCTTTGGCACTAAAATCAGTAAAGTAACAGTGTTGACCTTCTGCTTTGCAGAGGTACGCAGTATTTTTGCATGATTGAACAAACCACAAAAAGCTGCTTGCAACTTTTTCTATATGCGAAGAGAATGATGAATGCACGAAAGTAAACTTCGCAAGTTTAAGCTATGAGTCGCTGCTCATGCGGCGCATCGCTACAGTTTTAAAAATAGTTCATCTATTTCTAAATACGAATAGTATTTTATACAATCAATATTATATCACACCCCATCTATCTGATTTTAAGTACTGTACAATTAAGTGATTCAACTTTAGCAACAAAATGCATGAGTTAATAATATCAAGTGAATATTACAAAATATTAATTAAAATTCTTAAGATTTTCTTAATTTAACTTGTTGTGCTAATTTATTTTTAACTTAGTTTACAGGTAAACTACTTCTTAGAAGTATAAGTAAGCCAGAAACTATAGTTTTACACTGCAAGGTTCATAAGTTTCTATTTTGATTTTTTGGTGCTCGAATTTGTACTATGTTTACAAAGCTGTTTTTGAAGTTATCTGCTTATCAAATTTTTCTACCCCAACTTAACATTTAAAAGGCTGAAAATCTACAGATTAAACTGGGAAAGTTAAATACTTAATTATAAAAATTTTGGGTGGAAAGGTAAAATAGGTTATGATAATCTTATATTGATTATTATATTACTATTTGAATTGCCAGCGGTACTGGCAAAATGGAGGTTAGCTTGTATAAAGTAATACTAATTCCCGATTCCTTTAAGGGAACAATGTCTTCAACAGAAATTTGCGAAATTATGAGTAAGGTAGTTCACAAATATTTCCCATGTGCTGAGATAATAAGTGTTCCAGTGGCTGATGGAGGAGAGGGCAGCGTGGATGCCTTTTTGACTGCCGTCGGTGGTAAAAAGGTGATACTTAATGTGAAGGGACCTTATTTTGAAGAAATTCAAAGTTTCTATGGTATTTTACCCGATAATACAGCAATTATTGAGATGGCTGCTGCGGCAGGTTTACCATTGATTGGAAATAAAAGATATCCTGAAAAAACTACTACATATGGAGTTGGGCAGCTTATTGAACATGCTGCGAAAGCAGGTTGCAAACGGATAATAGTGGGTCTTGGAGGCAGCTGCACTAATGATGGTGGAGTAGGTGCAATGACGGCACTTGGTGTAAGATTTATAGATGAGACTGGTAGCAATTTTATACCGGTAGGTGAGACTCTGGGTAAAATTGCTTCAATTGATGTTAGTGGCCTTAATCCTGCATTAAAGGGGATAGAAATAATAACAATGTGTGACATAGATAATCCGCTTTGTGGCTCACAAGGCGCAGCAGTTGTTTTTGCCCCGCAAAAGGGCGCTAATGAGGATGTTGTGCAAATGCTTGATGCAAACCTTGGACATTTGGCTGAGGTAATTAAAAAAGATTTGGGAAAAGATATTATGAATATAGCTGGAGCAGGTGCAGCAGGCGGTATGGGCGGTGGTATGTCAGCATTTCTAAATAGCAGATTGCAGATGGGAATTGAAACAGTTCTTGATACTGTAGGATTTGATTCAATGCTTAAAGATGCAGATTTGGTAATTACAGGTGAAGGAAAAATTGATTCACAGTCACTTAGAGGAAAAGTTGTAATGGGTGTGGCTCGTAGAACCAAGAAAGCTGGTGTCACACTAATTGCAATAGTTGGTGATATAGGTGACCATATAGAGAAAGCATATGAAGAGGGTGTAAATGCCATATTCAGCATTAATCGTGTGGCACTTCCGTTTTACAAAGCAAGGGAGCGCTGTAAAAATGATTTGATGCTTACTATAGACAATTTGATGAGATTTATATCACATAAATAATTTAAATAAGATTGTATAATACCATTTAAAATAAATATAGAAGTGATTGCTGCAAAATGAGAAATAGGGAGTGTAAATAATTCTGTGTATTGTTGTTGCTCTATTCCTTTTTTAGCAAGCAATTAGAATTTAATATAGTTTACAGAATATTGTTCTGTATTAACTTGATATTTTTATTATTGCCAGTTTTGTC
>JAEWZA010000147.1 GCA_023395575.1 Bacillota bacterium | reverse complement strand
TCCTATAGATGCTGACAACTGAGGCCACATATTCAGGGCTTTTCATTCTGCCTTCAATTTTAAAAGAGCTTACTCCTGCATCAATTAGATCAGACAGGTTCTCTATAAAGCAAATATCCTTTGAACTTAATAAGTATCCACTTTTAAAATTACTATTATCCTTCTGTATAGAATAAGGGAGTCTGCAAGGCTGAGCACATTTCCCTCTATTCCCGCTACGCCCACCAATTATGCTACTCATTAAGCATTGTCCTGAATAGGAAATACATAGTGCTCCATGAACAAAAACCTCTATCTCAGTCGGAGTTGTCAGACAGATTTCTTTTATATCAGAAAGTGTCAGTTCTCGTGCTAGAACAACTCTGCTAAAGCCCATTTTTTCAAGCTCAGACACACCTTCACTGTTATATGTTGTCATCTGCGTGCTAGCATGAATTGTCATCTCCGGGATAGCTTTTTTTAAGCTTGAAGCAAGCCCTATATCCTGTATGATAAAGGCATCTACACCCATTTCATATGCTTTTGCCGCATACTCTATTGCTTCCTGCATCTCCTCATCTAAGACAAGTGTATTTAAGGTTAAATACACTCTTACTCCTCTTGTATGGGCATAGTCCACAGCTCTTTGAAGCTCCTCGTCATCAAAATTACCTGCAAACTGTCTGGCATTTAGTAGCTTCCCACCCATGTATACCGCATCACAGCCGTTCTCCACAGCTGCCAGAAACGCCTCATAGCTCCCAGCTGGTGCTAAAAGCTCAACTCTTTTATTTAAAGCCAAAGTCTTACTCCTCCATATAGTACTATTTTATATTCGAAGCACTGCATAAGCAGTTTCTCAAAGCTTAAAAAGTGGATTGCGCAGAAAAAATTACGTGAGCTATTTCAAAACAACCATTTCTGTATACCGATGACTATTGCAAGGAATAATCCGCAAGTACAGGCTATATCAACAAAAAAGCTTTATTTGAAATTATATCCACTTTTTTGATTTGAAAACAGTTCAAGCACAAACGGCATTATGTCAACCAACGAATTTATTTGCCTATTTACCGCGTCTGCCTTTTTCCCTAAAATAATTACCGGAACCTTGTTCATTGTATGTGTCTGAACCGTCACATCCTCAATATTCCCATGATCACTGGTAATAATAAGCACATCCTCTTCAAAATTCATTAAACTGGTCAATTCCGCCAAGAAGCTATCCAATCTTTCTATAACGCATACCGCATCATTCATATTAGCTATGTGTCCTGCAATATCAGTAATAAAATGCTCAAATAAAGTAAAATCATTATCTCTGCTTAATTTATATAAATTTTGTGCGGCTTTTTCAGGTGATATAGTATTAACACTGTAGCCTGATTCTTTTAATACCTCACCAGTCATGTCATGGTATATACCTTTATCGTCTATAAAATCTGCAACAGTTTTAAATTTTATACCTGCTGCCATACCCATTACAGATGTAACAGAGGGCCTACTCCTTCTATCTGTCATATCAAGCATTTTAATTAAATATTCGTCCCTATAAACATTTGCACTTGCAACCTTGAATCCCATATTCTTCAATTCAGAAAACATATTTACCCTATAAATAATTTCTCTAAGAGAAGCTGTGGGCTGCCCACTCAAATGTCTGTTAACTGCCGCAGGTGCATTAACTCCTGTAAAAATCGAAGTTTGTCCTGTAGCACTCTGAGGAAGACCATCTATGCCCAATACAGCATCAGCTTTGAACCTTGTTTCCTCTATTAGCTTTGCTAGCACTAAGGATTTGGTTGCATATATTGGATTTGTCTGATTATTTTTATTTCCTATTCCAACACCATCAATAAATATAAATATTACCTTCATGATTGTATCTATTCCCCTTATTCTTCATATTACTCCACTATAGATATAATATGAATTTGTTACCTCTTTTTTTATAAACACCTAGATTCACTTCGATTGTAGAAAAATTTCATTACATTAGTGGTATTTCAATGAGGCTGGAGAATCTCTCACTGACTGAAAACCAATGATCTACCACACACTTATAGAAGTGATGGACATTGCCATGCCTCATTATAAAAAAACAAATACTTTATTATCATATTGTACTCAATACAGCTAGTCAATATATGTTATTACGAGTTCAATTTAAACAAATTACATGATATAA
This sequence comes from Bacillota bacterium, assembly GCA_023395575.1. Classification (GTDB taxonomy): domain Bacteria; phylum Bacillota; class Clostridia; order Acetivibrionales; family DSM-1351; genus Ruminiclostridium. The sequence goes on along the minus strand of JAEWZA010000147.1, from coordinate 2,957 downwards.
TAGCCAATTGTTTGGGTTTGAGGCTTAAATATAAGAAAAAAGCCAGACGAGTATAAATACCCTCTAGCCTAAACTGCAACAATCAATTTACATATCATATCCAATCATAGGTTTTGGCACAATTGTTTTGTTACTCTTATTACCCTTATCAATTGAGTTTCTAACCTCTCCAAGCTCAGCCTCTCGCTTTGCTAGCTCCAACTGTAATGATGTGCTTTTTGAGGACAAAGCAGTATTCTCTTCCTTTAACTGAATGTTTTCGCTTCTGATTCGCTCAAATTCTAACCTCATGGCTTCTTTTTCCTTACTCATTAAAGCCTCATTCTCACGAGATTTAAAGTAGTCATCTGCTACATTTAATGCTGTTAACACTGCAGCAAGCGAAGTGCTAAGCCTATTATTACGAAACAGTATTTCATTCATTTTTTTATCGATATATAAGCCGACTTTCTGCATATATTCATCAGATTCGACTCCTACGAGGGTATAATCATTGCCCGCTATTCTAATAACAACCTTATTTTTTGAAGTCAAGGTAAATCAGCTCCTTTAAACTCGCCTAATTACCTTGATTATACTATATAACACTATATTTCGGCAAATATATTATTTTTCTTTTTTAGGTTTTTATTAAAGTATTTGCATAAAATTAGCATTAGTTTATCTATTTAGTAAATATTTTATCTTACCTTAATTAGCTTTCCTGTTTTAGGATCTATCATAATAAGCCAATATCCAAAAGCCCCATATTTAGGTTTGTACCCTTCTGTCTGTGCCCAGCTTCCCATGCTTCCAAATGGATTTTCATCTATTGAGTAGACACCAGGTATCCCACAAATAAAATATTCTTTTCCCGTGCGTCTGTCTATACGAATTCCAAAAATAATATATCTATATTTATAGTGTGCTAACATCACTTTTGGATTAAAAAGCAAATATGTTCTAATGTTATTTCTAAATAAAATATTATTCAAATAACCGGGGCTATTTATTTTCCACCAATTAAAATTTTTGCTTTTCATTTTAAAGGGATTGTAGCTTTCAAAGCTCTTATTTAGTTCATCCTTTAAATCCGGTAAGTTTAATTCCACTCTACCCTTTAGTTTATCCATTTCAATTGATGATATGTCCTTAAAGTTTTCTTCAACTGAACCTAATATATCATTATCTTCTATATTTAACTCCGGTTCTTTTCTGGCTGTTGCATTATTATAAATACTTGTAAGTGTTGCTGATTTATCGGCATTATAAATACTGGTAATTACTGATTCAAATTTCCCTGAAAAATTTAGTTTCATATCATTAAAGAGTTGGTTATTAGGCTGAATCGTAGCCTTTCTATGTTCATTTACCATTTCTTTATTATTTATATGTACAGCATCTTTATTTTCATAGACAATAGATTCTTTATTACCTTCATTTATTCTTCCGATATGATTATCAAATGTATTTTCTAAGCCTTCTAAGTTCTCTGTCTTTTTCGTATCACTAATTTCTTCAATTGCAGGCATTCTATTCTCTATATTGTCAAAAGCCATATCTCCCTTTGTAACATTACTTTCTTCATGCATAGTAGTCTTTTCAGTAACATTATTTAATCTATCTATTTGGTCAAAGTCTGTTTCAGCAATGCATATAGCTTTTTTGCTTATATCTTCAAGCTTCTCAATTTCACTTATCTCATCCGTGCTCCTAATAATCTTATCCTTTGTCTGATTATTAATGGCTTCATCAAAGCTGTCACGAGTTTCACTATTCAGATTATTTTTATCTGTACTACTTTCATTAATCAAAGCAAGGCTGTTAAATTCATTTCTCCAATCTAGCTCCTCTTTTACATAAGCAACAAGGGGACATTTTAATATATGTGAGTCACCTGACAAACGCATAATAATAGCGTATATATTAATTTGCTCTAAGGATAAACAATTTGCACTTACTTTTACATCAGCTCTACCATTTGCGCATGGGATGTCACAAATGACAGTATAACTTAGGTCGCTATCGTCTTTCTTAATGCCATAAAGCTGATAAACGGAACCCTGCTTATTCAGCAAATTATTCAGTGATAATTGCAGCTTTGCCTGTTCACCATTTATTTCAAGCTTTATGTAGCCTGATGGATTACCAACATCATTATCCATACTTTTGAATATATGAAATTGCTTTTGAAATTTATTAGCCATGGTGATATTCTCCTTTTGTAAATTAATACTTACGAAATAGCAATCGTTGGATTCTTATTTGCAGTTTCAAGTCCTAATTTGCTCTAAAAAAAGTACCCTCAGTTATACCTTAACATTAAAATATATGCTCAAGAATTTAAACTATACTACCTATTTACCAAAAAATAACATACATACAAAAGGATAGTCTTATATACCTGCTTACATGTCACTTACTTCAAAGTGTATAAATATATTTTATTTTTTTGTTACCAATTTTGTTAATTATTTTGAAAAGAGATGAATACTTTGGGGCTGCTCCATATGGAGCTTGATGATAAGGAAATTAAATCTTATGAAGAAAGAATAGTAATTCCTAACCTTGATAAAAAAGATATAAATGATAAATGTGGCTGTTGCAAAACAACATTTTATGTATACTGATACCTTATTGCAAGAAATAGTACGCGAGTGCAATATATATCTAATTGCGAAACTCGGTTAGAAATTGATGCTAGAAATAGTAGGTGAAGAACAAGTATTGTAGCCGACACAGATACACGACGTAGCTGTGAGTATAACATCAAGACAGGATATCTTGTGTTATACGGTCGGCGGAAGCGCTTGTTCTTCACCGAATTATTTCAGCGTCAATTTCGGGAGTGGGGAGTGTAAATAATTCTGTGTATTGTTGTTGCTCTATTCCTTCTTTAGCAAGCAATTAGAATTTAATATAGTTTACAGAATATTGTTCTGTATTAACTTGATATTTTTATTATTGCCAGTTTTGTC
>JAEWZA010000142.1 GCA_023395575.1 Bacillota bacterium | reverse complement strand
CCTATTGCTCCTCCCATAACTCCACCCACCATAGCTTTCCAGGTTATGTTCCAATCCACATAATTTTTTGACAAATAAAAATATGTGCTCACCAATGTTAATGGAAGTATAATAAGCAAGGCTGTTGCATGAGCCTTATGTTCATCTTCTTCCAGCAAAAACACCATAGCAGGAACAGCTATGGTTCCTCCACCCGAACCAAAAAGCCCATTTGCTACACCTGCAGCAAGTCCGATTCCAATATATTTTACTATTTTGATAGCTCTTTTTGAAACAGCCATTTATCCTTTTCCTTTAATAATTTTTATCCATCAAAATAATTAATCAACTTTCCACATAAAATCTATCTGCATTCTAACTTATCAATAGAGAGTTGAGATAATTATTTATTCGTAGTTATTATTCCCTATAATCTGCATAACATAAATAATAATAGATCATGGTTTTTATAATACCAATTTCAGCATAAAATATATTATTTGAACCCTTATTAACTAAGTCAATTACTATCAGCTAAATAACTGATAATATCGGACGTATCGTCGCTAAGGCTTGAACCGTAATTGACTTTAGTCATAACCCTTGTATATTTTACCATTACAAATTATAATTTAATGTATATAACAAAGGGTAAAACCTATCAATTTAATATGAGGTGTATATGGAAAACAATAGTAACAACAGCGCTAATGCTAATAAAAACAGTGTGGGCACTTACAATTTTTTTAATGGTAAGATATTTAGATACGGCTGTTATCTTTTATTGGGTTTATTGATTATCTTTATGTTCGGAAAAATTGATTTCTTCATTTCTCCAATAAAAAGCTTTATTTACTCAATAATCTTCCCCCTACTATTCGGAGGCATACTTTATTATGTTTTAAGACCCCTTGTACGTCTGATAGAAAAAGTAAAGCTTCCACGTATTTTGGCTGTAATAATGTCATTTTTAATTGTGCTTTTAATGTTGACATTATTTTTTACGTATACAGGTACGGTTATCGGAACCCAGTTTAACGAATTCAGACAAAGCTTACCGTATATATATTCAAAAGCCCAAAGTACCATTAACAGTCTTTTGGACAGCAACTTCCTAAGTTATTTCAGTATTCCGGAAATACAAAGCCTTAACTTAACTGAAAAAATTTCTGAAATTGTAGGAAACCTTACAAGAAGCTTGGGAACAGGAACAATCAATTTCATTGGAGCTATTACAAACATAGGTTCTATAATTATAATAATACCTATTGTTTTATTTTACTTCTTAATTGACAGTCATAAATTTTCACCCTATGTGGTCAAATTTGTACCAATAAAACATAAAAGAAATATCAGAGAGATATTGTCTGATATTGACTTAGTACTTTCCAATTACATCGCTGGGCAGCTTTTGGTAGCTTTCCTCATTGGTATATTTATGCTTATAGGATACTTGATTATTGGTCTAAAATATTCAATTATTCTAGCAATCTTCTCAATGATAACCTGTATAATACCATTTTTCGGTCCTTGGCTAGGTATAATACCAGCAATCCTCTTGTCCTTTGCAACTGGAAATCCATTCATGGCACTTAAGGTATTTATAGTTATGATTGTTGTACAGCAAATAGATAATAACTTTATTTCGCCGCAGGTTATGAAAAAAAGCATGGATATTCACCCACTTACAGTAATTCTCTTGTTAATGGGCATTATCCCCATATTAGGTTTTATAGGATTATTAGTAGTCATTCCGCTATATTCAGCTATCAAAGTGACTATTAAAAACATTGTTGAAATGTACTATCCTGAATATGCACAAACATTAAATTTTGATAAAACTGATCAGAAAACTCAACCAAAGAAAACCTGGAACATACCTATCCTAAAGAAAAAGTAATGGTATTATGAGACAAACCAGCTATATATAATTTATGTTAACGACAGTCATATTAGTGTTTATTACTTGATATGGCTGTTTTTATTTACAGCTTAATTTGCCATGACAGACATAACTTTCTAAAAATATACAATTCAACTTTATAAGATAAAATTGGAGATGTTCAATCTTATCAATGTTAAGTTGGATTAGAAAAAACTGCGGTGAAGCATCACTAATTTCTTGCAATTTTTTCGGCAACAAAGTGTTGATAAGATTGAGCATTGTTAGGCTTTTCACGTGGGAAAGTTGAGTATATAAGTATATTATTAAAGTTTATTTAGAGATAATATTATTTTTTATGCATATATATTATTAGGAGTACTGGCAAGTAAAGAGGTGATGAATTCCATGCCAATTAGCTTAGGCGTTATTACTAATTCAAAGGCGTGGATATAATTATGCAGAATAAGACAATGAGACTCATTATCATTTCTCTATTGTTAATGTCTTTTTCTATTGTTGCTATATGCTTGAGAGTTAGTAATCAGCATGAATATTCTCAGCATTGTATATTTGGAGGCTATTTAAAACAAGCTCCTAAAAGCAGCGACATAGACATATATGAAAGCAGCTTATCAAGGCAAACCATTTCAATTATAAGCAAAAAAATGTCCGACAAAAATGAAACCTTTTTTAGACCCTCAAGGCTTCCAGCAATAAACAATAGCTTTCCTGATATCAACAGTTTAACACAGACATTTGTAAATGATACTGTTCCACCATCACTTATTGATAATCCAGAAAACGCTATAATAAATTATTTCAGTGTCTTACAGCAAGCCTCTAACCTTACTGAGAATAAAAATGGAGGCTTTGGCAATGTAGGTTACTCTAAAACTCCATATCCCGTTGCTTATAATTTTCTGTCTCAAAACAACAAAAAATCAATGCCGTATGATGAATATTTAAACTCTTTTGAAGGTATAGGCCATATAAATCTGCTCAAAATAATACCCATTATTACCAATAATAAAAATGAATACAAGTACTTTATAGAGCTTGAAATACTTGAAGGAAGTAATGTAGGTGTCACAACCTTCAATTATTATACAGGTGAGCTTATCCTCACAAAATTGAAGGATTTATTCTATATTGATTCTTTATTCTTAATTCCCGAGGACTTCTTTTTTGCGGCTTACCACGGATGGGCGCATAACGCAGAGCTGTATGTTGAAATCATCTATGGAAACTGGTGCGGCTTAATAATGAAGCAATATGCTCCCGAGCAAGATGAATACAAGAAAAGAATAATTATTGACAGCGTTGATAATAAGAAATATATGTTTGAGTTTGCTAAGCTTACTAATGGCACTGATATTCTTGTTAATTCATTAGTAAAAGAAGACAATGATTGGATTCCTGTAGAAATTGACGTAAAGAGAAAAAATCCTTAAAGTTATCGGAATATAACTGCCGCTAGATAACTAAATAGTTATGGCAGTTATATCCCCTTCTTGCAAGCATTGTTAAGCTTTCAAACTATCATATATCTTTCTTGCAAATGCCTTTGCCGCTTTTAAATCTTCTCCATCTGGTTTCTTTCTATTAAAGAATATAAAGTACTTCCCTTTGCAAGTAAATGTCTCATCAATAACATTTATACCTTTTTCTTTTAAAAGAGCTTTAACTTTATCTATAGCACTATTATCATTTCCGCCTGTTGTGCCAAATATTACTGCATTTTTAACCCTATTGTTATTTAATGTTCTTATAAACTCAACCATTTTAGGGTCTGGCCTTCCAGCGTATACTCCTGTTCCCAAAAAAAGCAACTGCACATTTTCTGGTGGATATGCAGGAGGTATTTGTTCTGTTTTTAACACCTCTAACTCCTCAGCTATTGCCTCAGCAACTTTTTTTGTATTTCCACCCTTACTGTAATACAAAACCCATGTTTTCATGCTTACCCTCCACATTTACATTTTATTTGAACCTTGAATTGATTCATTCAATTGTTACAATTTATATTATACAATTTTATTTATTCATATTTCCAGTGCAATTTGAAATAATAAGCCTTGAAAATTCAAGTATTAAAGAAAATTTTGTGTACCATCCTTACTAGCCCAACTTCCGAATGAAAAGTATCGACTCATTTTTGCAATTTATTTCTAATAAATCTGCTAATATTGAAACATCAAATATTTACGCCACATAATTCAATATTACATACCTTCGGAGGTTAATTAAATGAAAAAAATATGCAGTATTATAGTTCTTCTTTCAGTGTCTATGCTCATCTTTAGTGGGTGCGGTAGTACTGAAAAAAAGCAAGCAAATGCAGATACTACACAGCAGGTTAAGCGATCAGTAAAGGATACTCCACGTCAGGTTGGTAGAAAACAATATTATGCAAGCATTGAAGGCTTCGAATTTGATAAATCTTACAAGGAAGCAGACATTATTGCACAAGTGAAAATACTTGAATGGCTTGAAGAAATTAATGATCCTTATGGAGAAATGTCAACATATTTTAAAGCAGAGTTAGAAAAATCATATAAAAAAACAGTAGACAGTGATATAAAAGAAATAAGGCTTAAACAAGACGGTAATTCATATCATACCAGTCATGCATTACCTCTATTTAAAAACGGTGATAGATTGCTGCTATATCTAAAAAAAGCCGTAGGTGAAGGAAAGGAAAATACTTACTGGATATTAGGTGGTTACTCTGGAGTCTTCAGAATTGTAAATACTGACGGTCAGTATTTTGTTGTCAAACAGGTTGGTGACTGCCCGGAGTTGTCCTCTGCATTAGCCACAGAAGATAGTGCCAAAGTCAGAAAAATACTATTCGAAAATTACAAAGTTGAATTTTCAAATGTGGGTAATGGTACGCTTGAAATATATGAACTGGATAAGGTCGAGCAGTTAATATTAAATAAAGGAAACTGAATAAAAATATACAACATAGTAACTATAAACTATTTTATAGGGAGTGTAAATAATTCTGTGTATTGTTGTTGCTCTATTCCTTCTTTAGCAAGCAATTAGAATTTAATATAGTTTACAGAATATTGTTCTGTATTAACTTGATATTTTTATTATTGCCAGTTTTGTC
>JAEWZA010000040.1 GCA_023395575.1 Bacillota bacterium | reverse complement strand
AAACGTCTCTTCCCATCAGGTGCTATAATTTTGAACTGGGTAGTATCACTAACCACTTCACTATTCTGTTTTCTAAGTTTTGTTTTAAGGTATTTCCAATAGTTACGAGTCTTATTATAATAGTCTTAATCAATAATAACAGCAACAATATCCAAAACTGCACCCATCTCCCTAACATAAAAAAAACGAATAGATACCATAGAATTATTTTTCATACTTATCTGTTTTATTAATCAACCAACAAACTAATAAAACTCTAATTTCAATTTACTATAAATTAAAAATCAAGCTCCAATAAATGACCATTTACTTTTAACCAATCCTTTGCTTTTTGATAATCTGGAACTTGTATTGAGAGTATATTCCAAAATATTGGGGTATGATTACTTTCAATTAAATGAATAAGTTCATGAACAACTAAATATCTTATAACAAACATTGGAGCTTTTATAATTCGCCAATTGAAATTAATATTGTTTTTAAGTGTACATGACCCCCAGCGATATTTCATTTCTGATATTTTACACTCATTGAATTGAACTCCAAGATTTTTTGCATATTCTATTGCAAGTGGTTGAATTATTTTGATAGATTGTTTTTTATACCATTGTTTAAATAATTCATTGGCTTTAGTTTGATTCTCTTTTGAAATTATAAATTGCTTGTCGAATTTTATTCCTTCAACATCGTTATCAACAATTAATAACTGATAATTTTTCCCCAAATACATTAAAGATTCACCCGACACAAATTCTTTCGTCGAAGCAACAATAGGATATTTTTGTACATGCAGTAACTTCTCTATTATCCAATCTTTTTTAGAGTTTACAATCTCTCTGATTTTATCCTCTCTAAGATTTGCAGGAGCATGTACAACTATCTGCCTATCACGTTCAACCGTAATATTAAGCGTTTTTCTACTACTATATTTTATCAAATATTCAATATCCATCAATCTTGAATCATTTTAAAATGATTGGCTCTAGTTAACTCCATAATTCTCGAAATAAGTTCTTTGTATTTTAAAGCAATATTGGGATAAGAGATAAATTCTGAGGATAACAGAAGCTTTTGTAACTCTGCACGTAATTTATTTTGTGCAGGAATACTATCCCAAAATCCGGTTAATTTTATCTCATTGATAACTAAATTACAAACATGTTGTGTAAGATTTACATTTTGAGCAATCTCATCTTCTGATAAATTACTATTATTGAAAAGTTCAGCCTTGAATATGTGAAAAATTGGCATTTGCTTCTTTCTGTCCAAACCATAAGTTTGCTCTCTCTCCCTATTTTTTATTTTTTCTCTAAGTTTTTCCAACTCTTCATAGATTTTCTTCCAATTGCCCTTGAAATTTTTTAGAATTTCTTCCAATGCTTGAGAAAAAGAAGCAAACAATTCAGGGTCTTCATCAATATTTATATCTATGAAATGTCTAACAGCATGTTCAACTTCAGCTGCTTTTGTTTTTTCCCGATTTCTTGAATTTACATTATTCTGAAAATCTTCCGCAATAATTGAAATAGGAGCAACAGACTGATCAATTCCTTTTGAAACTAAAAACTCATCGGCAATAGCTCGAAGTTTTGGAGGAATACCTTTCATACTAAAACGCTGATCTCTGAAATGTTTCTCAGCCAAAGCATTTATTTCTGTAAAAGATTTCCAATCTACAAAGAAGTCTAAAGCTTCTTTACGAGGGAGTACATTATTGAAACATGAAGTAAGTTTTCTATACAAACTCATATATTTAAAACGAATATCTTCATCGTAAAATAAATCGAAAAAAGCATCAACATCTGACAGCTCGCTTAATCCATGTTGAGCTAAAAAATCCCATATAGCTGCATGAGCTTTGGTCAATTCGTTCATTTCTAATTCTTCATTTGCAATACAAGCTAGAATGTTTCCAATTTCATCAGCATCAACTGCAGATTCACGTTCATCATAATATTCAATAGCTCTTTTCAGATGATGACCAACGCCAACAAAATCAACAACAAATCCTTTTTCTTTCCCTTCTGTTCCAACTCTATTAACACGAGCAATAGTTTGTAACAGATTGTGTGCTACAATTACACGATCTAAATAAAGAACTTGCTCAATAGGAGCATCGAAACCAGTAAGCAACATATTATTTACTATAATTATACCCACGTTACCATTTAGAGAATTATCCTCTTCGTCTGTTTTTTCAAATGGAAGTTTAAACCTTTTAATTGCTTTCTTATGGTACTCACTATTGGTAAATGCTTTTATTGATAGCTCATCATTATGACTTCCTGAGATTACAACTGCTGTTTCTAATTTCTCAAGAAGAGCTATATCTACCAGCATTGAATTTTCTGATTTTAGTCCTCTAATTTTGTTAAGAATGGCTTCATCAATTGCAGCTTTATAACGTACTGCTGCAATACGGGAGCTAGCAACAATCTGAGCTTTAAATCCACCTGTAAAAATTTGCTCTACATAGTGTTCAACCATTTTCTTAGCCTTTTCCTTTATTGTTTCAATACTATCGAGGTAAGCATCTCTTGATCCAAAACCAAGAATTTGAAGGCGTTCAGTAAGATTATAATCACTGAATACATCCTCAAATTTCTTATCCATAGCTTTTTTATCTTCGACCTCTGCATTGTGAGTAAAACCTTCATAGACTATTTCGAGTGTAACACCATCATCAATTGATTGACGCATTGTATATTTATCAATGTAATCTTTGTATTTCTTTTCAGTTTTTGCAGTAGGAGTACCGGTAAAACCAATAGAAGTAGCATTTGGCAAAGCCCTTTCTAAATTTGCTGCCAATAAAGAATATTGTGAGCGGTGAGCTTCATCGGTCATAACAAGTATATTAGAACTTTTATTCAATTCTGGAAAAAGTTGTAATCCTTCCAAATCTCCATTTTCCTGGAATTTATGAATCATAGCCATTACCAAATCAGAATTGTCGTTACTTAACAATTCTTTTAAACTTCGACCATCAGGTAAGGAACGAGGATTTATAAAATTAGCTGTTTTAATATTAAAGCCTATACTACTTGCAGTACTAGACAATTGATCTTCGAGCTGAGTACGGTCAGTAACAAAAATAATCTTCCAAGACATCAAAGCTGTTTGCAATTTCATCTCTCTAACAAGAAACATCATTGTAAGTGATTTACCAGAGCCTTGTGTATGCCAAATAATACCTCCTCTTTCAATTTTATTTCGTCCTTCAATTAGTCTTTTTGTTGCAAGTTTAACAGCTCTAAATTGTTGATACCTACCAACAATTTTAATCTTTTTACCTTTATCGTCAGTAGAAAATACAGTAAATACCCTCAAAATATCCAATAGATTTCGAGGTTCTAACATTCCTGCGACTAAACGTTGCTGGTCGTTGGGAGAAGATTGACCATGTTCTAAATCATTAAGAGTTTTAGGATATGGGTCAGTCCATCGATAAAAGTGTTTTGCAATATGTGTTGTAATTGTACCGAATTTAGCTTCAGACCTACAAGTGGTAATAATAAATTGATTATAGAAAAATAACTCTTTATTTCCTTCTCCTGTATTGCCTCTTTGTTCCGAATATCGCATTAGTTGGTCTATAGCTTCTGGTATAGGTTCCTTTACTTTTGGAGACTTAGCCTCTACAACAACAAGTGGTAAACCATTAACAAATAATACTATGTCGGGGATAATATGATGATCAGTTCCAGGAATAACAACTTTAAATTGAAAAATTGCTGTGAAAGTATTATTTTCAAGATTGTCAAAGTCAATATACCTCACGGTTGGACTTGATTCACCCGTTATTTCATTTCTTGAAACTGTAGTATTGTCGAGCAACAAGTCAAGTACCTTTTGATTATTTTCGTTTAAGCTGTTTCGATCAAATGTTCTAATTTTACGAACCACTTCATCTATTTGTAAATCTGTTAGAAACGGATTAATCCTTTTCAAAGATTCCTTTAGCTTTTTCAACAACACAACCTCAGAAAATGAACTACGATAACTCTGTTCAGGTGTTTGTTGCATACTTAGTTCTATAACCTCATTTAGGTTTTTATCCCATCCTAAACTATGAAGTTGTTCCATAAATGGAAGTTCAACACTATTATATTCGTCTACCTTTAGTGTCTTACCAAGTTCACCTCTGTATTTAATGTCGTTGTTGAGTATCATAAGGGTTTCTATTTTTATTGTTAATCAAATTTTGGCTTTGGCCCAATCGTTGGTTTTTTATATTTAGGTACGCAATGAATATCTCTTAAAAGTTCTTCCAATTTAGCATCAAGATCCACATCTTTTCGTATATCAAGATATTTCCTTCCTTGTAAAGCAGTCGGCACAGATTCTTCATCTGAACCTTGACGAATTAGAGGAATAAATTTTGATGTATTTGCATTAGTAAAAATATTAGCTGTAATAATAGAATATTCATATCCAACACCACCTTCCAATTTATCTGTCTTTTTCTTATAATTTGGGGTCATTACACAAATAACTCTTTGCGAAGTAGAAATTGCATTTTCCATAAAATTAGGCAATGGCTTACCTAATGGTCCCAAATCCCATTTATCTAATATTACATCAACACCATTTTCCACAAGTTTATTGGCTAAGTTCAATACCCAGGCTTCATGTTCAGATGTATCCCATGAATAAGAGATAAATACGATTGGAGTTTCATCGTCATTTGTACTTAAAGGAATAGCCTGATTTACTACATCTTCTACAAAACCAACCTTGGATGAAGGAGTTAGAGCTGAAGAATCAATTAAAGATAAATTAAATTCGTCTTCTTCAGTTGCTATCTGTTTAGAGTCTCCTTCAATTAACAACTGAATTTTGACGTATAGCTCAAAACGTTTTTCTTCATCTAGATTATCTATTAAGTCTTTGTAATAAAAAGATCTACTTGTTGATAATTCCATTTTTCTTCTTTGTTCGATATATTCAAAGTATGTAGGTGGAATATCATCACATAGTTCAACTACTAAATTATAAAATGTCGGACCACTGATATAATGTATAGCACCTTCTTGTGGTCCAATTATTTTCCACAACCTATTATAAGCTTTTTCCCAATCCGTCTTTTCGACTTCTGGAATAACCCACGGCTTTTGAGTGATTTGCTCAACCTTCTCATCATCATAAATATAATCATATCCTTTCTGTGTGAGGCGAATAGACTCTAAGCCCCCTTTTTCATAGGTGAAATAATCCAAAACCTGTAACCCAACAAATACTTTATAAAATAACTCTTGTTCTTTGGGATTTAGCTTATTAATGAGACCTAATCTTATAGTTCTTACAGGAACAATGTGGTTTACCTTGCTATTTGTTTGCCTAAACTTATCAAATATAAGCTCTGCTATTTCTCTTTCGTTTTTCATATTTTATTCTCCAAATAATTTATAACTATTATCAATGCCTCTTTGAATGCTAAAGTCGTCAAAATAGTTTTTTTTAAGTTTTGTTTTCCATTCTTCATTCGTAGCAATCAAATGCTTAATTGTGGATAGAGAAACTGAAATTCCTCCCTTCTCCAAATCGCAACGAGCCATATCTATTGTTGCAATCAATTCCAGTTGATCGACTTTTGTGTACTTGAATTGAGTTAGAAGCCAATTGATATCCGATAGCATTTCCCATTTTTCAATATATGCTAATGCTTTTTCTATGTTTTCGCCTTTGCTAAAAGTCGTTCCTAAAGTATTGGTTTTAGTAGTTATGTATTTGTTGGCTTTAGCAATGGGTTCACCTCCTTTGTAACGTACTTCATCGGCATAAGGACCCGCTGCCTTTTTCTTGAAACAGGCAACACTTGCCTCTTGGTGACGGCGAACTAAATACAATAGCTTTTGAACTTTCTTTCTACCCAAAGTGTATTTATCGGAATAAAATGCATTGACAATAGCTCCAATCAATACCGCATCTTCAATGTGTTGATTATGAGCTTGTGTTTTTAGAGGAATACTATTTGGATTTTGCTCCTTGCAATTACTAACCCTTACTTTTCCTGTTAGTAAATCGTGCATTAAACCTAATTTTTGCAATTGAAGTTGAGTTAGATTCTCTTTGTATTGGTTTATTGTGTTTTCTATCTTATTCATTGCTGTCTTGAAATTAGACAATTCATAATCACTCTTAAACTCTGGAATATATATTTGTTTTATCTGTGAATAATTTAGTCCTTGTCTATTGCTACCAGCGTTATGTTGGGATATTTGATTTTGCCCATATACAGAATTTAAAAAAGAAGATAGAAAAATTGATTTTTCTTCACTTGGATTATTTAAACGAATGCTACATACATGTTGGTTTACATTTGCTGCTGGAAAACCTACAGGTACATACGTCGAACGGCCAATTGAAGCACCAGTAATATTAAGCAGTACATCTAATTCTTTTAGTTTACTTCCTAACATTTTATTATTGATTTCTTCTGAGATATAAGCCACATCTTCCACTTCAAAACCATATGGATATATATTTTGGCTTCTCAAAAACATAATCCCTTCCTTTATATAAATTTCACTACCACCTCTCGGAGTTACACCACTTCTAAGTTTTTCAATGATATCTCCAATTGTACAACATTTCCACTCCTCAGGAATTCTCCCCAATGGACTATCTTTGAATTTATGTGTTTCTTCAGAGCGTATATTACCTTTTTCGTCAATGCCACGGGTAAGCAAATCTTGCATTAAACCCTCTTTTATCTTTTTGTATTTTCCGATAAGCTGCTCGGTTTGGGTGATCGCTTCATCTAATTTTGAAAGAATTGAGGCGATTTTTTGCTGTTCGTTTGAAGATTGAGGAAGAACAAAAACATGCTTTCTAAAATCCTTTTTCTGCAAGTGTTTTAAACCACTTCCTTCAAAATAGTTTTTATTTATATATTCAAGGTTACTTAAAAGATAGTAATAGACATACTGTGCTTTTGCCTCTTCGTTTGTACTTATCGCAAATGTATCGGTAGAATATGCTGCTTCTCCATCAAAGTATTTTATATTTGCTATACCACCAGTTGCTAAGTATAAATTTTCTCCTTCAATTATTTTTGTGTCGTGCAATAGAATACTATCACCACTTGTATAAAATGGGTATTTCCCAAAATTAGTAGCATCAGAAACTTTAATTTTTGATTTTGCTTTCTCAAGAATTACTGTACCTAATTCGCATATTTTCCAGCCTTCTGGTATGTATGTCTGATTTTCTGTTATCATAAGTACTTTAGTTCTGTTAGAAAATCATTTAATTCAGAAAGTGTTTTATTTCTTGTCTTTTCCATTTGCTGAGATGAAGTGAAATATTTATCAAATAAGTTTTCATAAGCGGCAATAAGATTACGGCGTTCTGTTGCTAAATAGCGTTGCAGCTGTTCATTTACCAAATCAAAATGTTTTTTAAGAATTAGCTTTTGTGATTCTTCTTCCGTTATTATGCCACCAATAGAGAGGAGCAAATTATCCAAACTATCGAGTTTATTTAGAAGTAACTCTTTGCTTTTTTTATAAGCATTAATCTGCCTAGTTAATGAACTAATTTTTTTCCTATTTACAGCAATCACAGGAATTCCTGCTTTCTCTGTTTCTAATAAACTCAACTCTTGTACTATCTTTCTAAGCATTGCATTAGCTTCACTTTTCTCGTCATCAGTACCATATCGTTTCAGAATTAGTTTTAGTTCGAGTTGAATAGTAAGTTCCTTAATCTTCGCTTTACAGGTTTTAATATCCTTTTCAAGTGATTTAATCTTATCTTCAAGTTCCTGATATGGCTTTGCTTCGGCAGGCTTCTTTTTTTCGTTAATATAGTAATTAATCTGCTCTTTAAGTTGTTCTTTTGCTAATTTAGGTGTCAGCTTCATTTCGCCCTCTTCTTCATCAGCTTCATATTCAACTAAGGAAATTGCCTCTTCTACTGCTTCACTTAGATCATTTTCAAATTGAGCTAGTATAGTTTCTTTTTCGTCAATCAATATTTGTTCTTTGCTGAAAAATTCGTCAATCATATAACTATCTTCAATCAATGCTGGTTCCCAGCCTGATTTCATAATAGTTTTGAGGTCGTATTTGATATTGTCCCACCAATTTACAAAGACACCTGCAATCTGGTACTTATCAAGCACTCCAACAGGAATAAATTTTTCTAATATTGAGCTTAGTAATTTCTTGCGAACTTTTGTAAACTTATCGCTACTAATAGAAAGATATACAGACATATCTTCTTTAACTACATTATCCACTTCAGATTCTGGAGATAATGTAGAAAAGTCATGTTTTGCATCCTGCCACCAGTCAGCTAAATGTAAGCCTAATTCCGTAAGAGTATTGGTTACATTTACATCATCATCAATAATTGTTTTGATTTCTGACTTACCCATGAGTGCAAAATCCTTATAATGTTGATTTTTCTCTTTAAAAAGCTGATTTCCCTCAAATTTAAACTTGGGGCATAATGTATTTTGAATCTTTTGAATTTCTACTAAAGGAACCCCTCCAATTAAGTGTGCTTTTACATCCTGAGGTTCTGGTGGTGGTGTGTTATCCACATAACGTCGAATTTTCAAAGTATAATCGAATTTTGCAATTGTATCGACACTCTCATCATCGCTTACGATATCCACAAAGCGAGAGTATCCTTTTTCTTCTTTTTTATTATTAAATACAAAGTCAATCTTTTCTATATCTTCGGGACGTAAAGTGTTTTGATTTTTCCCTTCTGCAAATTCTTTATCTGCATTGATAAAAAATACTTTATTTTTGAGATTATCTGGTTTGTTTTTATTGAAAATCATTATACATGCACCAATACCAGTACCATAAAACAATTTTTCAGGCAAGCTGATAATTCCTTCAATAATATCAGCATTCAACATGCTTTCTCTAATTGCCTTTTCCTTTCCTCCTCTAAACAATACACCATGAGGCATAACTACCACTACTTTTCCAGAATTTTTACAACTTGCTAACATATGCTGAACGAACATTAGGTCAGCTTTTTTGCCTGTTCCCGGCGCAAAACCATGAATAAATCGTTCTGGTTGTTTCATTTCCGCCCTATTGTAGTTTTGTGAAAATGGAGGATTGGCAATTACACGATCAAACTGCATAATCCTCCCATCTTTTAGGTTAAGTGGTTCTGCCAAAGTATCTCCGTAGTCAATTGTGTATTTAGAGATATTATGAAGAATAATATTCATTTTGCAGATAGCCACAACTGTTGGGTCATTTTCTTGACCATATAGTTCAAGATTTTGAGCATTTTGCCCTTGCTCTTCTATATATTGGTACGATTGAATTAACATACCTCCTGAACCTACCGTTGGGTCATATATCGACATTCCTGCTTCAGGTTTTAAAAGTTGAACGAGTAATCGAACAACTAGATTTGGTGTATAGAATTGACCACCTTTTTTACCTCCTTCTTCAGCAAAGTGCTTTAAAAGATATTCATATGCTGCTCCTAATAGATCAGGAAATTCAAAGTTCTCGTTCACCAAAGCAGGAAACTCATTGAACTTGTCAATAATTTTTTTAAGGTCGGCATTTTTTACTATTTGTTTACCATCAACCTCTTTATTAAAATTAATTCGATCTTTAAAAATGCCAGATAATGTGTCAGGGTTTGCATCTTCAATAGCATCCAATGCTTTGTTAAGCATCTGACCAATGTTATTTTGAAGGTGCTTAATTGGGGGTTGCTCCACTCTATTTTCATCTATAAAACCAGAATTCCATCTTGCACGTTTAGGAACAAAAAAGGTTTCTCCATAGGTTTGTTTATCTTCTAATATTGTGTCTAAAATTGGATTTCCAACTAAATGCTTATAGTCAAATTTGATAAGTTGCTCTCTCTTTTGATCAAATACATCCGACATTCGTTTTATGAATAACATTCCAAAGATATATTCCTTGTATTCTGTTGCATCCATCTTTCCTCTCAAATCATCAGCTACATCCATCAATAGCCTTTCGAGACGTTTTAGTTTTATTTTTTCCTTCATATTTAATTCAAACAAATTCTAACTTAGCACATTTAGCTTTTGAGTATATTATTTTTAGTATAATAAATTATTTATCTATAATATAAATTATTATGTTCAAAATGGACAAAAATAATTTTTTAATCCTTTGAGATACTAACTACAAATATAAAATAATTATATTTACTAATACTGGATTATTAAAACTATTTTGAATCAACAATTTATTCTTTTATATATTTACTTGTTTATACGCAATATAGAATTGCTATTTAATTGTCGTGGGCTAATCAATAGTAATAGTTTTTCAAAATTTATAAATAATTGAACAATTACATTCATCTGCTTCTTATAAGATTTTTATCTCATAATTCAATTTATTATTTTCAATATTCTTAAAATAGTTACATTGTAAAAATAGCATAAATATCAATCTATCCTTTATTTTAATCTAAAAACATCAAATAAAAATCTGATTAGACTTCTTTTCAATCTGGTATAATGCCATTATATTGTCGATTTAATGGCATTATATGATAAGTATAATGGCATTATATGGATGGTTTAATGGCATTAT